>JAYRTA010000139.1:0-5727 GCA_041919875.1 Arenimonas sp. | reverse complement strand
ACCTGGCGCAGGGGCGGATGAAGACCGCGGCGCAGTTGCGCGCGGAGTTCGAGGCCCTGCTGCAGGGGCGTCCGCCGACGGAGGTCGTCCTCTCCTGCGGTTCCGGCGTCACCGCCTGCCACAACCTGCTGGCGATGGAGCATGCCGGGCTGCACGGCGCGCGCGTCTACGCACCGTCCTGGAGCGGCTGGGTGAGCGATCCCGGCCGGCCCGTGGCGACGGGCGGCTGAGCCCGGCTACTTCTTCAGGCGCGCGACCAGGGCCTGCAGCGCCGCCTGGGTATCCGGCGCGAACCAGCCGTCCACGAAGCCTTCGAGCTGGGATTCGCTGAAGCCCGACAGGGCCGCGACGAGGTCGGCACGCGCGATTGCCCGCGTTGCCAGCACCGGGCCGGAGGGCAGCCGGAGCAGGTCCTCCAGCCAGGCGCGGGCGCGCACGGCCACGTGTTCGGCGTCCGTCAGCTCGTCCACCAGGCCGATGGCCAGGGCGTGCTCGGCCTCGACCAGGGCGCCCTGCACCAGCAGGCGCTCGGCCCGGTAGGGCCCGACCACGCGCCGCATGAGGTGCTGGATCGCGTCCGGCGCCACCAGCCCGACCTGGACTTCGTTGAGGCCGATGCGGAAGGGGCCGCGGGCCATCACCCGGTAGTCGCAGCACAGCGCCAGCACGCAGCCGCCGGCCGGGCTGTGGCCGGCGATCGCCGCCACCACCGGCACCGGCGAGGCCGCCAGCGCGCGGGCCGCTGCGAAGAAGGCGGCCCAGGCCGCCGTCAGGCCGGCCCGGTCGAGCGTGAGCAGGTGGGGCACGTCCAGGCCGCCCGAGAACACGTTCGGCCCGCCCGAGAGCACGATGCCGCGTGCGCCCTCGGCCGGCGCCGACTGCACCGCAAGCCGCAGCGCCGCCAGCAGCTCCGGGTTGAGGGCGTTGACCGGCGGCCGCGCCAGGCGGATTTCGTGCACGGGGCCGTGGCGGTGGAGCTCGAGCATGGGGACCTCAGTTGAGCGGGACGTCGGGGGCCCAACGATAGCGCACCGTGTAGACGAGGCGCGCTTCGCCGCCGGCCGGCACGGCCAGGTCGAAGCTGGCCGACTGGGCATCCTTGCGAACCGCCGGCACGCTGCTGGCGGTGAGTTCCCAGTCGCTCCAGCGCGGCAGGTTTTCATGGATGCGCACGGTGGCGGACTCGGCTTTGGCGTTGCGCACGGTGAACTCGACCGTCTCGGTCATGGTGCGCCCGGCACGGTCGAGTTCGAAGGCGGTGCGGTTGCGTTCGGCGGTGAGGTCGAAGGCGGTGCCCAAGGCAACATCCACCTTGCCGCCGGCGGGCACGTGGCCGGTCATGGCCTCGCCCAGCAGGGCGCCGCCCTCGGTCACGCGCAGGCGCCCGGCGGGCAGGGGAATGCCCAGGCCGGTGCCGCGGTTCTGGAAGGCCAGTCGCACGCCGACGGGGCGCTCGCCGCCGTCGCCGTTGAACTGGCGGTCGATGATCGGCTGCGACGGGGTCCACCCGCCGTTTTCGCTGCCGACTTCGTAGCGGCGCTCGCAGGCGATGCCGCGGGCGGCGTCCACCAGGGGCAGGCGCTGCAGGCTCGCGTCGGGCAGGTCGCTGGTGCCCGGGATCCGGTACGCCTGCGATTCGCCCGCGGCCTGCGCCTGGGGAGCCGGCGGCGCGGCGGAGACCGCCATGTCGGCCATCTCCGCCCGCGCATATTTCGGTGCCGCATAGCCGCCCGCGATGCGGTTGGGCTGGCCGGCGACGAGGGTCAGCGCGACGCCGCGGTAATCCACGCCGGAGCGGTTGGCGACCATCGCGGCGCCTTCGAGGTCGAGGCGGCAGGCGCTGCCCTGGCCGGCGACCTGGGCCTGGTACTCCGCGCGCCAGCCCAGGCCCGCGGTGTCGTAGGCCAGGTCGAAGGCCTGGCGACCGGCGCGCGGCGCGGCCAGGGACCAGGTGAGCGTGGGTTCGTTGACCACGCCCTCGGGCAGCGTCGGCAGTTCGAAGCTGGCATAGCCCGACAGCACCCGGATCCGGCCGTCGGGCAGGCGCAGCGTCAGGCCATTGCCGGTGGCGAGCAGGACGCCGGTGTGGGTCTGGCGCGCGTCGCCCACGGACTGCTCGACCGTGACCACCTGGCCCAGCGCGCGCCGCAGCAGTTCGTCCTGGCCGGCGACGGCGAAATCCAGGCGCTGGCTGCGCACGCTGGCATCGCCGCGCGGGCGCAGCAGCACCGAGCCCGGGTCGAGGGCGAGCGGCAGGCCGGCCAGGGCCTGGCGTGATTCGCCGGCGGCCAGGTCGTAGGACAGCGTGGATTCGTAGCGTGCGAACCCCGGCCCGCCGGGCATCGGCCCGGACTGCGCGACGGCGTCGAAATCACCGCTGTAGACGGTCAGTCGTGGCGCGTCGGCCCGGGCGGCCAGCGGACTGCCGAGGGCGAGGGTGGTGGCGATGGCGATCAGGGTCGGGCGCATTCAGGGATCCTCGTGGGGGCGGAATTACTATAGGCCCATGAACGCACATCTCATTTTCCCGGGGTTGCTGCTCCTGCTGTCGGCTTCAGCCGCGGTTGGGGCCGAGGCCTGCGCGCCCCTGATCGAAAAACCCTGGCTCCGCTCGGCGCCGCCCGGCGCCCGATCGCTGGCCGGCTACCTGGTGCTGCGCAATCCCTGCGATGCAGCCGTCGAGGTGCTGGACGTCGAGAGCCGGGATTTCGGCATGCCGATGATCCACCGCACGGTGGAGGAAGACGGCATGAGCCGCATGCGCCCGGCCGGCAGGCTGGTGCTGGCGCCCGGGGAGTCGCTGCGCTTCGAGCCCGGCGGCCTGCACCTGATGCTGATGCGGCCGCTGCGGCCGCTGGCCGAGGGCGATGTCGCGGGCGTGCGCCTGGTGCTGGCGGACGGGCGGCGCGTATTCGCCGAGTTTCCGGTGCGGCGGGACGCACCCTAGTCCGGACCGGGCGCGCGCAGTGCGGGAAGGTGCCCCGGGATGCGCCCGGGATCGGCCGGGGACCCCGCCGCCCGTGCCCGCCCCGGCGGCGGAAGTCACAGGCAGGCGGCGCGCACGGCCTCGGGCAGCGCCACCGACTCGCCGGCGCGCGTGATCCACACCAGCACGGTGTGGCCATCGCAATACAGCATGCCTTCGCGGGTGGCGGAGAGGATCCGGTGTTCCACCGTGAGGCTCTTTGCCCCGACGCGGCCGGCCAGCAGTTCGACCCGGATGAGCTCGGGCCAGGTGATCGGCTGGCGGTAGTTCATGGCCACCGCCGCCATCACCGGTGCGGCGGTTTCGCCGGCCCAGTCGGCGCTGAGCGACTTGAACCAGCGCACGCGCGCCTCTTCGACATACCCCAGGTAGCTGGCGTTGTTGACGTGGTTGAAGGCATCCATGTCGCGCCAGCGCAGGTCCATGTCCAGCGAGAACAGCAGCCTGCTCACGCGCGCTTCCTCTTCTTGGGCGCCGCCGGGGCCTGCTCCAGCAGGCGCGCCAGGAAGCGGCCGGTATGCGAACCCCCGGCCTTCGCCACCTGTTCGGGCGTGCCCTCGGCGATGATCATGCCGCCGCGGTGGCCGCCCTCGGGGCCCAGGTCGACGATCCAGTCGGCGGTCTTGATCACGTCCAGGTTGTGTTCGATCACCACGATGGTGTTGCCGTCGTCGCGCAGCTTGTGCAGCACGGCGAGCAGGTGCTCGATGTCGTGGAAATGCAGGCCGGTGGTGGGTTCGTCGAGGATGTAGAGCGTGCGGCCGGTGTCGCGCCGGCTCAGTTCCTTCGACAGCTTCACGCGCTGGGCTTCGCCGCCCGACAGCGTGGTGGCCGACTGGCCGAGCTTGATGTAGCTCAGGCCCACGTCCACCAGGGTCTCGAGCTTGCGCGCCAGGGCCGGCACCGGTTCGAACAGGCCCAGCGCGTCCTCGACCGTCATCTCCAGCACGTCGTGGATGGAATAGCCCTTGTAGAGGATCTCCAGGGTTTCGCGGTTGTAGCGCTTGCCGTGGCAGACGTCGCAGGGCACGTAGACGTCGGGCAGGAAGTGCATCTCGACCTTGATCAGGCCGTCGCCCTGGCAGGCCTCGCAGCGGCCGCCGCGCACGTTGAAGCTGAAGCGGCCGGGCGAGTAGCCGCGGGCGCGCGCCTCCGGCACCTGGGCGTAGAGCTCGCGCAGCGGCGTGAACAGGCCGGTGTAGGTGGCCGGGTTCGAGCGCGGCGTGCGGCCGATCGGGCTCTGGTCGATGTCCACGACCTTGTCGAACAGCTCCAGCCCGCGCACCTCGCGGTGCGGCGCGGCGGTGTGCGAGGCGCCGTTGAGCTCGTTGGCGGCCAGGTGGTAGAGCGTGTCGTTCACCAGCGTGGACTTGCCCGAGCCCGAGACGCCGGTGACGCAGGTGAACAGGCCAGCGGGGATGCGCAGGTCCACGTCCTTGAGGTTGTTGCCGCTGGCGCCCAGCAGCTCGAGCGTCATCTTCGGGTTGGGCTTGTGCCGCTGCGCCGGGACCTCGATGCGCTTGCGGCCCGAGAGATAGGCGCCCGTGATCGAGCGCGGCGCCTTGAGCACGTCCTCATACGAGCCTTGGGCGATCACCTCGCCGCCGTGCACGCCGGCGCCGGGGCCGATGTCCACGATGTGGTCGGCCAGGCGGATGGCGTCCTCGTCGTGCTCGACCACGATGACCGTGTTGCCGAGGTCGCGCAGGCGGGTGAGGGTGCCCAGCAGGCGCTCGTTGTCGCGCTGGTGCAGGCCGATGCTGGGCTCGTCGAGCACGTACATCACGCCGACCAGGCCGGCGCCGATCTGCGAGGCCAGGCGGATGCGCTGGGCTTCGCCGCCGGAGAGCGAGTCGGCCTTGCGCTCGAGCGTGAGGTAGTCCAGGCCCACGTCCACCAGGAAGCGCAGGCGGTCGCGGATCTCCTTGACGATCTTGGCGGCGATTTCGCCGCGCCAGCCCGACAGGCTCAGGTGCGAGAAGAACTGCAGCGACTCGTCCACCGGCAGCCGGGTCAGCTCGGGCAGGGTGCGCTCGGCGACGAAGACGTTGCGGGCCGAGCGGTTCAGGCGCGCGCCACCGCAGTCGGGGCAGGGGCGGTCGGAGATGAACTTGGCCAGCTCCTCCTTCACCACCTGCGATTCGGTCTCGCGGTAACGGCGCTCGAGATTGGGCAGGATGCCCTCGAACGTGTGCTTGCGCTGGGTGCGGCCGCCGGACTCGGTGAGGTAGGTGAAGCTGATCACCGCCTCGCCGCTGCCGTACAGCACGGCCTGGCGCACCGGTTCCTCCAGCGCTTCCCAGGCGGTGTCGGCGTCAAAGCCGTAGTGCTTGGCCAGCGAGGCGATGAGCTGGAAGTAGTAGGCGTTGCGGCGGTCCCAGCCGCGGATGGCGCCGGCGGCGAGACTCAGCTCCGGGTGGACGACGACGCGTCCCGGATCGAAGAACTGGGTCTGGCCCAGGCCGTCGCAGGTCGGGCAGGCGCCCATGGGGGCGTTGAACGAGAACAGGCGCGGCTCGAGTTCGGGCAGGGCGTAGTCGCAGACCGGGCAGCTGAACTTCGAGGAGAACAGCAGGGGGGCGGCGGCCTCGTCGTCGAGGTCGACCACCTGGGCCAGGCCGTCGCCGAGCTTGAGCGCGGTTTCGAAGCTCTCGGCGAGGCGCTGCTTGAGGTCCTCGCGGGGCTTGAAGCGATCGACCACGGCTTCGATCGTGTGCTTCTGGCGCAGGGCCAGCGTGGGC
>JAYRTA010000138.1:0-5797 GCA_041919875.1 Arenimonas sp. | reverse complement strand
CGCCGTTCTACTGGGGCAACGACCAGTTCCCGCCGGCCGACGCACTCGCGTATTACGGGGTGCTTCGACAGCTCAAGCCCAGGCGCATCGTGGAGATCGGTTCCGGGTTCTCCAGCCTCGTCGCGCTGGCGGCCGTCGGTGCGAACGGCTCCGGGGCCATCACATGCATTGAGCCGTTTCCTCGCGATTTCCTGAGGAACGAGGCCGGCGTCAGGCTGATCCCGCAGGCCGTGCAGGCGGTGCCCGACGAGGTCTTCAGCAGCCTCCAGGCGGGCGACGTGCTGTTCGTCGACTCGAGCCACCAGGTGAAGTGCCAGAGCGACGTGCTTGACATCCTGTTTCGCGTGCTCGACCTGGTGCCGAAGGGGGTCTTCGTCCACTTCCACGACATCTTCCTGCCCGACGACTATCCGCATTTCTGGCTCGCCAGGAACGGCATCTTCTTCAACGAGCAGTATTTTCTGGCGGCGTACCTCAAGGGCAACGCGGGCTTCGAGTGCCGGTTGCCGAACGCCTACCTCGTGCGGTACCTGCGCGGGCAGTACGAAGCGATGGCCGCGGGCATACACCAGCCCGAAAGCGATCACTTCGTCAACAGGGAGCACGGCTTCATCAAGGCGGGCTCTTTCTGGCTGGAGAAGCTCGCGTAGGCCACGGCCGGACCCTTGCCCGCCCGGAGCGTCCTCCCATGGCCCCGGGATTCGCCCACCAGACATGCAGGCCCGGGCGAACACCGTCGAACGACCTGCCGAAGACAACCTGCAGGAGCCCGCGTTGCCCCGCTCCTCGTGCTCGTGCTCGTGTTCGCGGCCACGTCGCACCCTCGCCCGGCGCAGGAGCCTTGCGACCGACAGGCACACTTCATGCCCGCAAGCCGTCCACTCGTCCCTCGCCGCTTGCACGCCGGGTCACGCGGAACTAGCGTGCGGCCGGCCCGTCACCCCGCCCGCGCCATCGGTGCGGACCCATCCGGCAGTCAAGTGCCTGCCCACGCAGCGTCAGAAGGTTACGCCGCCCGTGAATGCCATCGATCACCGCCTCCCCGAGGCCCCGCGCCGGACCCGCCGCCGCAAGCTCCTGCGCCTTGCTGCGTGGCTGGCGCTGATCATCCTGGTGCTGGCGGGTCCGAACCTGTTTTTCTATTACCGGTGGATGTACCCGGACAAGCCGCTTCCCGCGGTGGACGAAGGCCGTATCGACGAGCGCGTGTCGCCAGGAGCGTCCGCCAGCGAGTTCGGTGCAATCCTGCGCTCGGCGCGCGAGCAGGAAGGTCTGCCCTCGCTGTCGGCCGCCATCGGCTACAACGGGACCCTGCAATGGGCGGGGGCGGTCGGCTATTCCGATATCGAACGGCGGGCCCCGGCGACCCTGCACTCCCGCTATCGCCTCGGCAGCACGTCCAAGGCGCTGACCGGCGTGCTGCTGGTCCGCCTGGCGGAGGCGGGGCAGGTGCGGATGGACGCACCGATATCGGATTACGTGGACGGCCTGCCGTCGCACCTCGCGCCGCTGACCGCCGCCCAGCTCGCCTCCCACCGCGCCGGGGTACGGCACTACGCCATGCCGGGGTGGTGGCTCGGCGACTGGGAGATGTACTCGAGCCGCCCGTTCGGCAGCGTGGACGACGGGCTGTCCCTGTTCCGGGATGACAAGCTGCTGTTCGCTCCGGGCGAGGGCTTCGAGTACTCCACGTTCGGATACTCCCTGCTGGCCCGCCTGATGGAAGGCGCGACTGGCGAGAGCTTCCCGGCCCTGCTCGCAGACCGGTTGTTCCTGCCGGCCGGCATGCGCGATTCGGACGTGGACCGGGCCGGCGACATGCCCGGGCGCGTGTCCTTCTACAACGCGGACTCGGGCTACTTCACGCCGGCCTACCCGACGGACTCGAGCTACAAGATCGCCGGCGGCGGCATGGTCTCGACGCCCACCGACCTGGTGCAGCTGGGCCTGCGGCTGCTCGGCGACGACTTCCTGTCCGGCGCGGGCAAGGACCTGCTGTGGACGCCCTTGCCGCTCTCCGACGGCACGGCGAACCCGGAGAACTATGCCGTGGGTTGGCGCATCGACCGGTCGCGGCGCCTGCTCGGCGAGGAGCGTCCGACGCGGATCGTCCACCATGGCGGCTCGCAGGCAGGCGGAGCGGCGTTCTTCATGCTGGTGCCGGAGCATGGCATCGCGGTGGCCGTGGTCACCAACTCGGGGACGCGGACCGCCCGTGCCGCCGTCCAGGAGACGGCTTATGATCTGGTGCGGCGCGCGCTTGCGTCGAAGCGGTGATTCGCAAAGCCCTGGCCGCACCGGGGCCCCGCAACGAAGGCCAGCCCATGACACACCCGTTCCCTGCCCTCGCCCGGCTCGCCGCTTTCCTGGTGGCCGTGGGTGGCGTTGCCTGCAGCCCGGGTGGCGAGTCGCCACCGCCCGCCGCCCAGGTCGACGCCCTGCCTTCCACCGACCTGTCGGCAGCCCAGGCCCGCCCGCAGGACGTACCGCTCTGGCCCGAGGGGTCCAGGGTGCTGGAGGACGGCATCCGCGCGCTCGCCAACGAGCCCTGGGCCAATACGCATCCCTCGTTCCTGGTCTATCGCCCCGCGCATCGCTCCGTGCGTGCGGCGGCCATCGTCTTCCCCGGCGGCGGCTACAAGGCGCTGGCGATCGGGCCGGACAGCACGATCGGGCCCGGCGGTGCCGATGTCTGCGCCTGGCTGACCGACGCCGGCATCACCTGCATCCTCGTGAGGTACCGGGTTCCGCACACCGGCTGCCATTGGCACCCGGTGACGCGGCGGCACGTGACGCCGGAGATCCCGATGGCGCTGCAGGATGCCCAGCGCGCGATCGCCCTGGTGCGCTACCACGCCGACGACTACGGCGTGGACCCGGACCGGATCGGCGTGCTGGGGTTCTCGGCCGGCGGCAACCTGGCGGTGCTGTCCAGCACGGCGTTCCGGCAGCGCGCCTACGCACCCGTCGACGCCGCCGACCAGGTGGACATCCGCCCCGATTTCGCCATCCCTGTCTACCCCGGGCACATGACGATGGAGCACAAGAACAAGACACCGCGCGAGCTCGCGGCCCGGGAGCTGAACACCGACATCGTGGTCTCCGCGGACGTGCCGCCCACCCTGCTCGTGCATGCGAAGGACGACCCGGTCGACCCCGTGCATTTCTCGCAGGTGTATGCGCTGGAACTGGAGAAGGCGGGCGTGGACGTGACGCTGAACCTCTACGACACCGGCGGCCACGCCTTCGGGGTGCGCAAGCAGGGCGCCGACACCGACCGCTGGACCGACGACGCGCTCGACTGGCTCAGGCGCATCGGCGTCCTCTGATCGCCGCCTGCAGGAACCGCTACCGAACACCCCGGAATCCCCATGAACCTCAACCAGATCACCCTGCCCACCACCGACTTCGAACGCTCCGTGTCCTTCTACCGGGACATGGGCTTCACGCCCATCGTCCACTCTCCGCCCCGCTACGCGCGCTTCGAGTGCCCAAGCGGCGACTCCACGTTCTCGGTGCATCGGGTCGACCGGCTGGCGGGCGATACCGGGGTGGTCGTCTACTTCGAGTGCCAGGACGTGGATGCCGAGGTCGAACGCCTGGCCGCCAAGGGTTTCGTTTTCACGAAACCGCCGGTGGACGAGCGCTGGCTCTGGCGCGAGGCCCGCCTGGCCGACCCCTGCGGCAACACGCTCTGCCTGTTCACGGCCGGGGAAAACCGCAAGAATCCCCCCTGGCGCGTCACGACCTGATGCAACGACACGGCGCACGAGGAGGGTAAGACGATGAATGCAGGTGCAAGCGCCGCCGTAGCCGCGGCCGCAGCGATCGCGCAGGCGACGAAAGCCTCCGGGGTGATCGTCCGCGTCGAGCCGGAGGCCTTCCTGGCCATCCTGCGGAAACAGGACGCACCGCTGGTGGTGCAGGCCAGCGGCGGATTCCTCAGCAAGGGCCACCAGTACCTGGCCAGCTACAAGGGCCTGGCCTTCTACTGCAAGTCAGGCAGCCCGATCCCGCTGCCGGCCGGTGCCGAGCTGGTGCGCGCCGAGAAGATATGGGTGCCTGGTTGACGCTACGCTACCGACCCTCACTACCCTTCGGTCTCGCGTGTGCCGCAGTACTGGCGGGCTGCGCGACCGCGGGCACGCGGTGGGAGCAGGACGCCTTCGTGCTTGCAGACGCCACGCTGGCGGCACCGCGCTATCTGTACGAACTGGATGGGCGCACCACCGAGGATCGGGCGGCTGACCGGGAACGGCTTGGGCTATTCGTCCACCGCCTGGCCGTCGGAGAGGGCACGATCCTGGCCTTGCGCCGCTTCGACGGTGGCGGCTTCATGGTGTCGGACGATGAGTCGTTCGAGAAGCTGACCATCTACCTGCCGCCTGCCTTGGCCACGTTCCCGCTCGAACTTTCCCTTGCGGAGCACACGCAGGTGGTCGTGGTGGTGACGCAGGGTGGATCCGCCTGGGTACGGGATGCCTGTTCCGGCCATGTGGACTCCGGCCAGTTGTCGGTCCAACCGATCGGCCGTCGCCTTCAGGTCAGGCTCTCCGGTCGAATCGAGCCGGTCGGCAACCGCGACGTGTGGCCGCACTGCAAAGAGGCCAGGGAGATTGATTTTTCGTTCCTGGCGACGCCGATCATGGCCGATCAGCTAACACCCTGGCTTGGCCTGGCCGGCAAGTTTCCCTACCAGGAATCGTATCGGCCGACTGGCCGCAAGTGATCCCACCCGCACCATTGCAGGACGCCTCGCCGCCGTTCGTCCCTGCGATGCCGCCCCGGCGCCGTGCATCGGGGCGGACATGCGAGGATGGCGCGTCCCGTCCAGGCGCACGATTCCATGCCCGCCCCCGGCTCCCTCGCCCTCACCCTGGGCGGCCTGCTCAGTATCGCCGCCGCCCTCGCCCACCTGGCCTGCATCGCCATCGGCGCGCCGGCCTACCGGTTCATGGGCGCGGGCGAACGGGTGGCGCGCGCGGCCGAGGCGGGACGCATCGAACCGACCCTGGTCACGCTGGGCATCGCGGCGATGCTGTCGGTCTGGGCGGCTTACGCGTTCTCCGGCGCGCGGCTCATCGCGCCCCTGCCCTTCACCGTGCCCGTGCTCGCGCTGATCTCGGTGGTGCTGTTGGCGCGCGGCCTTGGCTTCCCGCTGATCATGGCGGCGTTTCCGGGCAATTCGATGGGCTTCTGGCTGGTGTCGTCCGGCCTGTGCGTGGCGATGGGCACCCTGCATGCCTACGGTGCCTGGCGCCTGTGGCAGGCTGCCACCCTCGCCCACTGAGCTGACCCCAGGCCAGGCTGCCCGGATGATCCGCCCCGAACGCCCGACCGATGCCGATGCCATCCGCGTGCTGACCGCCGCGGCTTTCCTGCACGCGCCGCACGCCTCGCATACCGAGCACCGCATCGTGGATGCGCTGCGCGCGGCGGGCGAACTGGCGGTGTCCCTGGTGGAAGACGGCGGCGACGGCCTGCTTGGTCACGTCGCGCTGTCGCCCGTGCACCTGTCGGACGGCACGCCGGGCTGGTTCGGCCTGGGCCCCGTGTCCGTGCATCCCGGCCACCAGGGCCGCGGCATCGGGCGCCGCCTGGTGGACGCGGCGCTGGCGCGGCTTCGCGAGGACGGCGCGGCAGGCTGCGTGGTGCTGGGCGACCCGGGCTACTACGGGCGCTTCGGGTTCCTGCCGTGCCCCGGCCTCGTGCTTCCCGGCGTGCCGGCGATGTATTTCCAGGCACTGGCTTTCGATGGCGCCACGCCGCAGGCCACGGTGGCCTATTCGCCGTCGTT
>JAYRTA010000137.1:0-5804 GCA_041919875.1 Arenimonas sp. | reverse complement strand
GGAGACGCCGAGGTTGGCGATCGGTTCCTTCACCGACGTCGAGATCACGTTCACGATGCGGCCCCAGCCGGCGGCGCGCATGCCCGGCAGCACGGCCTGCACCAGCACCTGCCCGGCCACCAGGTGCTGGCGGAAGACATCGAGATAGGCCTGCGGGTCGGCGGCGTGGGCAGGGCCGCCGGGCGGGCCGGCGGTGTTGTTCACCAGCACGTGCACCGGCCGGCGCGCGACCAGCGCGGCCACGGCCGCCTGCAGGCCGGCGGCATCCGAGACGTCGGCGGACAGGCCGTCGTGGCGCTGGTCGGCGTGGACCCGCGGCAGTGCCGCGACCGCCTCGGCCAGGCGACCGGGGCGGCGCGCCAGCAGGGTGACGTCGGCGCCCAGGCGCGCCAGTTCGAGCGCGGCGGCCTCGCCGATGCCTTCCGATCCGCCGCAGACCAGGGCGTGCCGCCCCGCGAGATCCAGGTCCATGTCGTTCTCCTCAGTCGCGGCCGGTGAGCGGGTTCTTCATCGGCACGATCATTCGCTCCGCCAGCTCCTCGTCGTCCTCGCCGCGCGGCGGTTCGATCTCCTCGAGGTCCAGGCCCCAGGCGGCGGCATCGTCGGCATCCATGCCGTCGAGTGCGCGGAATTCGGCGTCCATCAGGGCGGCGCGGGCGACGTCTTCGCTTTCGTACACGTTGATGCGGCCATCGCAGTCGAAGACCTCGGCCACGCCGCTGTCGAGCACGCGCAGGCGCGACCACACCAGCATGCGGGGCAGGGCGGCGAGCCACCACTGGTCGTTGTCGTTCGTGCTCATCGTGGGGTCCTCAGGGTTGCATGCCGATCAGCACCACCACGCCGGTGGCGCCGACCAGGGTGAGCCAGCCGCTGATGGCGGCGATGCCGCCGAGCGAGCGCAGGCCGCGGTCGCGCAGCGCTGCGTGGCCCCAGCGCATCAGCCACCAGCTGTAGCCCCAGCCGCCGTCCCCGGTGCCGGGGGCGAAGGGCAGGCCGCGGTCGAGCTGCAGCCGGAAGGCCAGCACGCGGAAACCGAAATGCGCCGGGCCGGCGGAACCGGCCAGGCCCAGCATCAGGAACAGCAGCAGCGACCCCGGCCCGGTCTGCATCGCCTCAGAAGGTCGCCAGGCCGGGTGCGCGCGGGTAGGGGATGGCGTCGCGGATGTTGGCCAGCCCGCAGACGTAGACCACCAGGCGCTCGAAGCCCAGGCCGAAGCCGGCGTGCGGCACGCTGCCGTAGCGGCGGAAGTCGCGGTACCACTGGTAGTGCTCCGGGTCCAGGCCGAACTGGGCCATGCGCTTGTCCAGCACGTCCAGGCGCTCCTCGCGCTGGCTGCCGCCGATGATCTCGCCGATGCCCGGCGCCAGCACGTCCATCGCCGCGACCGTGCGGCCGTCATCGTTGAGGCGCATGTAGAAGGCCTTGATGTGCTCGGGGTAGTTCATCACCACCACCGGGCGGCCGACGTGCTCCTCGGTCAGCCAGCGCTCGTGCTCGGTCTGCAGGTCCAGGCCCCATTCGACCGGGAAGTCGAACTTGCGGCCCGACTGCTGCAGCAAGGCGATCGCGTCGGTGTAGTCGATCCGCTCGAACGGGGCCTGGATGAACTTCTCCAGGCGTTCGATCGCGGTCTTCTCGACCCGCTCGGCGATGAAGGCCATGTCGTCGCCGCGCTCGTCGAGCACCGCCTTGAACAGGTACTTGAGGAAGGCCTCGGCCAGGTTGGCGTCGTCGTTGAGGTCGGCGAAGGCGATCTCGGGCTCGATCATCCAGAACTCGGCCAGGTGGCGCGTGGTGTGCGAGTTCTCCGCCCGGAAGGTCGGCCCGAAGGTGTAGACCTTGCTCAGGGCCAGGCAGTAGGCCTCGACGTTGAGCTGGCCGGACACCGTAAGGAAGGTCTCCTTGCCGAAGAAATCCCGGCTGAAGTCCACCGCGCCGTCCTTGCCGCGCGGCAGGTTGGCCAGGTCCAGCGTGGAGACGCGGAACATCTGCCCGGCGCCCTCGGCATCGGACGTGGTGATGATCGGCGTGCTGATCCAGTAGAAGCCCTGCTCGTGGAAGAAGCGGTGCACGGCCTGGGCCAGGCAGTGCCGGATGCGGGTGACCGCACCGAACAGGTTGGTGCGCGGCCGCAGGTGCGCGACCTCGCGCAGGAATTCGGGCGACATCGGCTTGGGCTGGATCGGATAGGTCAGCGGATCCTCGACCCAGCCGACCACCTCGATGGACTCGGCCTGGATCTCGAAGGCCTGGCCCTTGCCCTGCGAGCGCGACAGGGTGCCGGTGGCGACCACGGCGCAGCCGGCCGAGAGCTTCTTGACCTCGGTCTCGAAGTTGCCCAGGGCCTCGGTGGCCACCACCTGGATCGGATCGAAGCAGGAGCCGTCGCCGACGTTGACGAAATTCAGCGCACTCGAAGCCCGGTTGGTGCGGACCCAGCCGCGGACCGTGACCTTGCCGCCCGGGGCCACCGCCCCCGACAGCGCCTGCTGGACGCTGAGCACCGACATGCGCTTGATTCCCTGGCCCCGCGGGCCCATCTGCTGAAGGCGGCAAGGATACCCGCAAGCCGCGGGTCCCCGCAGCGCCGTATACTTCCCGCATCCCCGCGAGGCACCCCATGGCCGTCACCCTGACCCCCGCCGCCGCCGACCGCATCCGCAGCTACCTGGCCGAGACCCCGGGCGGCATTGGCCTGCGCTTCGGCGTCCGCACGTCCGGCTGCTCCGGTTTCGCCTATGTCGTGGACATCGCCACCGCCCCCGGCCCGGACGACGTGGTCTTCGACCAGGACGGCGTGCCCGTGCGCGTGGACGCCGCCAGCCTGGACCAGGTGGATGGCACCGAGATCGACTTCGTCAGCCAGGGCCTGAACCAGCAGTTCGTGTTCAGGAACCCGCGGGTGACGGGCGAATGCGGCTGCGGGGAATCGTTCACGACGACCTGAGGCGCCGCGCGGCTGGGTTTCCGGGCGGATCGCCCGTAAACCCCACGATCCGCTTCGCGCATCGCGGGCCCCGGCTTTGGCCTCCCGATCCCCGCGCCTGTCGGCGCGCGGCTGGGTTTCCGGGCGGATCGCCCGTAAACCCCACGATCCGCTTCGCGTATCGCGGGCCCCGGCTTTGGCCTCCCGATCCCCGCGCCTGTCGGCGCGCCCCCTTACCAAGGGGGCTGGCTCGTTTTGGGGACTCGCGCTGGGGGAGGGGCGCGTTCAGGAGCGATCCGGCCGGGGGCGGGGCTAAGTCCTTGACTTGCGCCGGGAATCCCGCGAGGGCATAATGCGCGGCTCCCGATTCCCGGGAGACCTTGCTCCACGGCCGCGCGCCGGGGGCTGCCAGGCCGAATCCCCGGCCGCATCCACAAGGAAAACCCATGCGTCACTATGAAGTCGTTTTCATGGTCCATCCGGACCAGAGCGAGCAGGTGCCGGCGATGGTCGAGCGCTACAAGGCGCTGATCGAAGCCGACGGCGGCACCATCCACCGCCTCGAGGACTGGGGTCGTCGCCAGCTGGCCTATGCCATCGACAACCTGGTCAAGGCCCACTACGTGCTGATGAACATCGAAGTCGGCCAGAAGGCCCTCTCCGAGCTGGTCGACGGTTTCCGCTTCAACGACGCCGTGCTGCGCCACATGGTCATCGCCCGCGAAGAGGCCGTCACCGAGCAGTCGCCGATCATGAAGAGCAAGGACGAGAAGGGTGACCGCCGTCCGCGCCGCGATGACGACGAGAACGCCGGCAACGACGCCGACGCCGCCTGAGCCCTGACCGGAGACCGCACATGAGCAAGTTCTTCCGCCGCCGCAAGTTCTGCAAGTTCACGGCCGAGGGCGTCAAGGAGATCGACTACAAGGATCTCAACACCCTGCGCCAGTACCTGACCGAGAACGGCAAGATCGTCCCCAGCCGCATCACCGGCACCAAGTCGAAGTACCAGCGCCAGCTGCAGACCGCGATCAAGCGCGCCCGCGAACTCGCCCTGATCCCGTACACCGACAACCACCAGAACTGATCCTTACGGACAGCAACCGTTGCGGGGCCGCGCGCCCCGCTAACGTCAAGGAGCAACATCCATGCAACTGATCCTCCTGCAGAAGGTCGTCAACCTCGGCGGCCTGGGCGACAAGGTCAACGTCAAGCCGGGCTACGGCCGCAATTACCTGATCCCCTACGGCAAGGCCGTGCCGGCGACCGCCGACAACCTGGCCGCGTTCGAGGCCAGGCGCGCCGAGTACGAAGCCAAGGCCAATGCCGTGCTGGCCGAGGCCGAGGGCCGCAAGGCCAAGCTCGACGGCGCCGCCGTCACCATCAAGGCCAATGCCTCGACCGAAGGCAAGCTGTTCGGTTCGGTCGGCCCGCGCGACATCGCCGAGGCCTTCACGGCCGCCGGCCTGCCGCTCGAGAAGAACGAGGTGGTGCTGGGCGAAGGCCCGCTGCGCCGCACCGGCGAGTTCGACATCGAGGTGCGCCTGCACGCCGACGTCGAGACCCGCGTGAAGGTGATCGTCGAGGCCGAGGCCGCCTGAGCCCCGTCCCCCGCGTCACCCCCGACGGGCGCCCCAGGGCGCCCGTTTTCTTTGCGGTGCCGGCAAAGCCCCTGTCCCATCGAAGGTGCATCGGATTGCTGCGGGATTCTCGGCCCGTGGCCGGGTGACATTCGTCGCGCGCCCCCGAGATGCACAGGGGTGTCTCGCCCGCCGTCTTGCTAGCGCCATCCCTGGCAGCAAACGTCGGCCGCTCCGGGCTTCCTGCCCTACGCTTCGAGACACCCCTGTGCATCTCGGCGTCGTCCGGCCGAGCCGGCGGCCACGGGGCAAGCTCCCGCTTTGCTTGAAGGCGAAAAGCGATGGGCCAGGACGTCGTGAGAGCGCTGAGCCGGGCTGCTGAAAATCGGCGAACACGGCGGACGCAGCGGACGCAAGGATGCGACGAAGCGCCAGGCTTTCGAGCCACCTTGTAGTTCCGCTCCCACTGGCAGCCGAGAAAATCGTAAGCCAGCGTGGTGGACATATGTTCGCCCGAGCGGAGGCAGGATGCCGGAGCGTGCCCGAATTGGTGGTCATGGATGACGCGCCAACTGAGGGACGGGCGAACGTATGTCCACCACGATGGCGCCACCCGGCAGTCACCCAGCCAGCGGGCCCGCGATGCCGCAGGATCGCCAGGGGTGTAAGAGAAAAATGGAACCTGACCCCGATTCTCGGGGGATGAGACGGGGGCGGGGTAGGAGATGTGCACCGGTTATGCACAGGGTTGTGCCTAACGCCGCCGTCCGGGGAAAGCTACGATGACCGACCCGATTCCTCTTGGCCTGCCACGGACCCCGGCGCCCATGCCTGCACGCAGCGAAACCCAGCGCACCGAAGCCCGCCTCGAGGCCCTGCGCGTCCCCCCGCACTCGGTGGAGGCCGAACAGGCCGTCATCGGCGGCCTCATGCTCTCGCCCGACTCCCTCGACCGCGTCGGCGACCTGCTCACCGAAAACGACTTCTACCGCCGCGACCACCGCCTCATCTACCGCGCCATCCGCGAACTGAGCGACCGCAACCGCCCCTTCGACGCCGTCACCCTCGGCGAATGGTTCGAGACCAACGGCCTGGGCGAACAGATCGGCGGCACCGGCTACCTCGTCGAACTGGCCACCACCACCCCCTCGGCGGCCAACATCAAGGCCTATGCCGAGATCGTGCGCGAAAAGGCCGTCCTCCGGCAGCTGATCGAGGCCGGCACCGACATCGTCAACGACGCCTACCAGCCCGAAGGGCGCGACAGCCAGGAAGTGCTGTCCTCGGCCGAACA
>JAYRTA010000136.1:0-5823 GCA_041919875.1 Arenimonas sp. | reverse complement strand
CAGGATCACCCAGTCGCCCAGTTCGGCGTGGCCGGCGAGCGACGCGTTGTTGGCCAGGATGCAGCGGTTGCCGATGAGGCAATCATGGGCCACGTGCACGTAGGCCATGATCCAGTTGTCGTCGCCGATGCGGGTGACGCCGCCGCCGTCGCCGGTGCCGCGGCTGATGGTGGTGAACTCGAAGAAGGTGTTGCGGTCGCCGACCACCAGTTCGGTGCGCTCGCCGGCGAACTTCTTGTCCTGCGGGTCGTTGCCCAGCGTGGCGTGCGAATGCACCACGTTGCCCCGGCCCAGGCGCATCGGGCCGGTGAGCACGCAGTGGCTGCCGATGCGGCAGTCGTCGCCCACCTCGACGCCGTCGCCGACCACGCTGAAGGGGCCGACGCTGACGTTCGCGCCCAGCCTCGCGCCGGGATCGACGTAGGCGGTGGGGTGGACGCCGGGGCTCATTCCTTGCCTTCGGCGCAGAGGATCTCGGCGCTGGCGACGACCTTGCCGTCGACGCGCGCAGCGCACTCGTACAGCGCCATGTTGCGGATCAGGCGCTTGACCTTGACCTCGATGTCGAGCTGGTCGCCGGGCACCACCATGCGGTTGAAGCGCGCGTTGTCCACCTTCACCAGGTAGAACAGCTTGCCTTCGCTGATCGCCTCGCGCGGCAGCGAGAGCTGGGTCAGCAGGCCGCCGGCCTGGGCCATGGCCTCGATCACCAGCACGCCGGGCATCACCGGGCGACCGGGGAAGTGGCCCTGGAAGAAGGGTTCGTTGAAGGTGACGTTCTTGATGGCGCGGATGCGCTGGTTGGGCTCGAGTTCGGTGACCCGGTCCACCAGCAGGAAGGGGTAGCGGTGCGGGAGCAGGTGCAGGATGCACGAGACATCCACGGGCAGCTTGATGGCGTCGTCGCTCATCCGGGGTTCCTTGCGGGTCAATCCTTGGACAGGGCGCCCAGTTTACGCGCCATCTCGTCCAATTGCCGGAAGCGGGCCCCGTTCCGGCGCCAGCTGCGTGCGTCCTGCACGGGCATGCCCGAGGAATACTCGCCCGGCTCGGTGATGGACTGGGTGACCAGGCTCATGGCCGTCACCGTGACCCGGTCGCAGATCTCCAGGTGGCCGGTGATGCCGGCGGCGCCGCCGATCAGGCAGTAGCGGCCGATCCGGGCCGAGCCGGCCACCGCCACGCAGCCGGCCAGGGCGCTGTGGGCGCCGATGCGCACGTTGTGGCCGATCTGGATCTGGTTGTCCAGGCGCACGTCCTCCTCGAGCACGGTGTCCTCGATCGCGCCGCGGTCGATGCAGGTGTTGGCGCCGATCTCGCAGTCGTCGCCGATGACCACGCCGCCCAGCTGCGGCACCTTGATCCAGCGGCCGGCGTCCATCGCCAGCCCGAACCCGTCGGCACCCAGCACCGCGCCGGGGTGGATGCGCACGCGCGCACCCAGCCGGACCCGGGCCACCAGGGTGACGCGGGCCACGAGTTCGCAGCCCGGCCCGACCTCGATGTCCTCGCCGAGCACGCAGCCGGGGCCGATCACCGCCCCTGCGCCGATCCGGCAGCCCGGCCCGATGCTGGTGAAGGGCCCGACGTGGGCGGAAGCGTCGACCCGGGCCCCGGGCGCGACCACCGCCGAGGGATGCACGCCCGGCGCGCGGACCGGGCTGGGTTCGAACAGCGCGGCGATGCGGGCGAAGGCGACGTAGGGCTGCGGCGCCACGAGGCAGGGCACCGGGCAGGCCTCGGCATCCGTGGCCGAAAGCACGACCGCGCCGGCACGGGTGCCGGCGAGGTCGCGTCGGTATTTCGGATTGGCCAGGAAGCCCAGTTGGCCGGGGCCGGCGCCGGCGAGCGTGCCGACGCCGTGGATCAGCGTGCCGCCGTCGCCGTGCAGCGCCAGGCCGAAGCGCCCGGCGAGCGCGTCCAGCCGGTGGGCGGGCTCCCGGTCGGGCACCCGGGCCGCCTCAGAACGAGCCGCCGAAGGTGAACTGCAGGCGCTCGATGCGGTCGCTGCGCTCGTACTGCAGCGGCGCCGCCCAGCTGATCTGGATCGGGCCCATCGGCGACTGCCACTGCAGCGCCACGCCGGCGGAGATGCGCAGGGTCTTGGCTTCCCAGTCGTCCCAGCCCAGGTAGACGTTGCCGTAGTCCACGAAGGCCGACAGGCGCGTGCCGCGGCTGTTGAACAGGGTCGGGAAGAAGAACTCGAAGGTGCCGGCGGTCTTGAGCGAGCCACCCAGCGGCTGGCGGAAATCGCCACCACCGAAGGAGTACGAGGGACCAACCGTATTGACTTCGAAACCGCGCACCGAGTTCGGACCGCCGGCGTAGAAATTGCGGAAGAAGGGCAGGCCGCAGTCCGACGTCGAGGTGATGATGTCGCCTTCGTTGTCGTAGGTGGTGCAGGTGCTGAGCTTGGTGTCGCCATAGCTGTCGCCATAGCCCAGTTCGGCGCCGATCTTGAGCACGAGCCACGACTTGAGCGGGATGTAGCGCTCGAAGTTGTAGGTCAGGCGGTAGTACTCGAGGTCGCTGCCGGGCAGCACGATCTCGGTGGACACGCGATGGTAGGTGCCGCGCGTGGGCAGCAGGTAGTCGTTGCGCGAATCGCGCACCCAGCCGGCCTGGATGCGCCAGGCGTTGATGTTCCAGCGGCGGGCGACGCCGCAGGACTGCGGGTCCGGGTTGGCCGGATCGTCGTCGTCGTTCTCCGGCGGCGTGTCCTCGTCCTCGTCGTCGTCGACGTCGAAGCAGGGGAACCGGGCACGATCGCCCATCGTCTCGACCAGATAGGAGATCAGCGGCGGCGGCGTCGAGCCGTCGAGCGTGGTGATCTGGTTGCGGTCGATGCCCAGCGACATCTGCACCGAGTCGGTCTCGGTGATCGGGATGCCCAGGGTCAGCTCGCCGGCGGCGATGGCGTTGTTGTACTGCGCCAGGTTGGAGTCGCGGCGCGAGTAATCGTAGTCGCTGTAGCTGAGGTTGTAGCCCAGGCTCACGCCTTCGTCGGTGAAGTAGGGGTCGACGTAGGAGAAGCCGAAGCGCTTGGAGTACGCGTCGCGCTGCACCTGCACGCTGACGCGGTTGCCGGTGCCCAGGAAATTGTTCTGGGTCAGCTGCAGGCTGGTGATCAGGCCGAAGGCCTGCTGGTAGCCGAGGCCGAAGGTGAACTGGCCCGAATTGCGCTCCTTGACCGTGACCACCACGTCGACCTGGTCGGGGGCGCCGGCGACTTCCGGGGTCGTGATGTCGACTTCCTCGAAGAAGCCCAGGCGCTGGAGGCGGATCTTGGAGCGGTCGATCGCGGCCTGCGAGTACCAGCCGCCTTCGAACTGGCGCATCTCGCGCCGCATCACTTCGTCGGCGGTGCTGGTGTTGCCCTTGAACACCACCCGGCGCACGTGCACGCGCGGACCCGGCTGGACGAAGAAGTTGAGCGCCACGGTCCGGCCTTCGCGATCGATGTCCGGCACCGGCGTCACCTGCGCGAAGGCATAGCCGATGTTGCTCAGCGTGGCGACGATCGAATCGGTCGACAGCTCGGTGAGCGCGCGCGAGAAGGTCTGCTCCGGCTTGACCAGCACCAGCTTCTCGATTTCCTCCAGCGGCAGCACCGTGTCGCCCGAGACCTTGACCTCGGAGATCTTGTAGACCTCGCCTTCGCTGACGTTGGCGGTGATGAAGATGTCGCGCTTGTCCGGGCTGATCGAGACCTGGGTGGATTCGACGTTGAAGTCGACGTAGCCGCGGTCGAGGTAGTAGTTGGTCAGCTTCTCCAGGTCGCCGGAGAGCTTTTCGCGCGAGTACTGGTCGTCGCGGCGGTACCAGGACAGCCAGTTGCTGGTGTTGGATTCCCAGCTGCGGCGGACGTCGTCCTCGGCGTAGGTCTCGTTGCCGACCAGGTTGATGTCGCGGATGCGCGAGGCCTTGCCTTCGGCGATCTCGATGACGATGTCGACGCGGTTGCGGTCGAGCTGGTTCACCGTCGGCGTGATGGTGACGCCGTACTTGCCGCGGTTGTTGTACTGGCGCAGCAGCTCCTGGGTCACGCGGTCCAGGGCCAGCGGGTCGTAGGTTTCGCCTTCGGACAGGCCGATGTTGGCCAGGCCCTTGGTGAGTTCCTCGGTCCTGACGTCCTTGTTGCCCCTGAGCGTCAGCGAGTTGATCGCCGGGCGTTCGGCCACGACGACCACCAGGATGTCGCCCTGGCGCTCGAGCCGGACGTCGCTGAAGAAGCCGGTGCGGAACAGCGCACGGATGGCTTCCGACGAGCGGGCGCGGTCCACCTGGTCGCCGCGCTCGAGCGGCAGGTAGGTGAACACGGTGCCGGTCGAGATGCGCTGCAGGCCCTCGACGCGGATGTCCGCCACGGTGAACGGTTCGAAGTTCTGGGCCTGTACCGGGCCGGCGAGGGCGGCGGCGAGCGCGAGGCTCAGGAGGCGGCGGCGGACAATCGGTCGCGTCATCATGGATCCGAGGGTGGCGGGGTGGGGTGCCCGCGTGGAGGAGGGGTCAGGAACCGAGCCTGAGGATGTCGTTGTAGAAGGCCAGTCCCATCATCCCGGCCAGCAGGGCCAGGCCGACGTACTGGCCCGCGACCAACGCACGCTCGCCGACCGGGCTGCCCTTGACCAGTTCGATAAGGTAATACAGCAGGTGCCCCCCATCCAAGACGGGGATGGGCAGCAGGTTCATGATGAACAGGCTCAGCGAGAGGATCGCCAGGAAGCTCAGGAACCACGCCGGGCCCAGGTTGGCGCTGCCGTTGGCGACCCGGGCGATGGTGATCGGCCCGGAAATGTTCTTCAGGGAGGCCTGGCCGGTGACCATCCGCCAGAGCATCCCGGTCACGTCCCGGGTCATCTGCCAGGTCTGGGCCAGGGCCGCCGGCACGGCGTCCAGCGGGCCGCGGCGCAGCAGGACCGTGTCGCGCGGTTGCTCGGCCAGGATGCCCAGCTGCCAGACCGTGCGCTCGCCCTGCCGGGCTTCCCGGGCCTGGACCTCGACCACCGGGCGGGCCTCGCCGCGCTGCACCTGCAGGCGCAGCGGCGCGCCGGCCGGGGCCAGGCGCTGGACCAGGGGCGCGACCTGGTCGTAGGTCCGCACCGGGACCTCGTTGATCGCCAGCAGGCGGTCGCCCACCTGCAGCCGGCCCTCGGAGGCGCCGCCGGCGACGACGCCGCCGACCACGGCCGGGAAGCCGTAGCTCAGGCCGAGCGAGCGCAGCGGGTCTTCCTCGTCGAGCGCCAGGCCGGGGCGGTCCAGGGGCAGGGTGCGCACGCGCTCCCCGCCCTCCGGGGTGCGCACCCGCACCGCCGTGGGCTGGCGGTCGATGACGGCCGTGGCCAGGGCGATCGCCGCCTCGGTATAGGTTTCGGTGCCGCGTTCGCCGACGGCCAGGATGCGCTCGCCGGGCTGGAAGCCGGCCTCCGCGGCCAGGCCGGTGGCCACGCCCAGGTCCGGATGGGCGTCGGGCTTGCCGATCACGAACATCGCCCACAGCAGGCCCACGCACAGCAGCAGGTTGGCCAGGGGGCCGGCCGCGACGATGGCAATGCGCTGCCCGACGGGCTTGCGGTCGAAGGCCTGGTCCTGCAGTTCCGCCGGCACCTCGGCTTCGCGGCCGTCGAGCATGCGCACGTAGCCGCCCAGGGGCAGGGCGGCCACCACGTACTCGGTGCCGTCCTTGCCGATGCGGGTCCACAGCGGGCGGCCGAACCCGACCGAGAAGCGCAGCACCTTGACCCCGAAGCGCCGCGCCACCCAGTAGTGGCCGACGTCGTGGAAAGTGACCAGCAGGCCCAGGCTGACGATCAGCCCCCAGAC
>JAYRTA010000135.1:0-5826 GCA_041919875.1 Arenimonas sp. | reverse complement strand
CGTCGCCAGCGGGCGCCTGCAGATCCGGGTGGACGACCCGCAGACCGACGCCGGCGATGGCTTCGCCTTCGATTTCGCCCGGCTGCTGGTCAATCCCAAGGGCTTCCGCTACACCGGCACGGTGCGCGGCATCGCCGTGGATACCGGCGCGGGCCGGCCGCTGGCGGGCGTGCTGGTCTCGGCCGGCAACGTCCGCCAGACGCTGACCGACGCGCAGGGCCGCTTCGAGCTGACCGACGTGCCGGCGGGCCTGGTCGTCACCACCGGCAGCAAGCCCGACTACGAGAGCGACAGCGAAGCCGCCGACCTCGAACAGGGCCAGGTGCTGGACCTGG
The DNA here is from genome assembly GCA_041919875.1 of Arenimonas sp. GTDB lineage: Bacteria > Pseudomonadota > Gammaproteobacteria > Xanthomonadales > Xanthomonadaceae > Arenimonas. The sequence goes on along the minus strand of JAYRTA010000135.1, from coordinate 5,491 downwards.
TGCTCGAGCTGGCGCCGATCCGCAAGGAAGCCGAGGCCCTGGCCGAGCAGCTGCAGCGCGAACGCAAGGTCGACCTGTACGGCATCTACTTCGACACCGCCAAGGCCACGCTCAAGCCCGAGTCCGAGGAAACCCTGCGCCAGGTGCTGGGCGTGCTCGAATCCGACCCGGCCCTGCGCCTGGTCATCGCCGGCCACACCGACAGCGAGGGCGGCGACGACTACAACCAGTCGCTGAGCGAACGCCGCGCCGCGTCGGTGGTCGGCTGGCTGGTGGACAAGGGCATCGAGCCCTCGCGCCTCGCATCGGAAGGCCTGGGCGAATCGCGACCGGTGGCGGACAACGGCACCGATGCCGGTCGCGCGCTCAACCGCCGGGTCGAGGTGCGCCTGGCGGACTGAGCCCGCGCTCACCGCGGGCCGGTGCATGCCGGCCCGCGACACAGCGGACAAGGGCCGGCGGCAACCGGCCCGTCGGGCGACTACGGGGTGCTGCCGGCCGCCGGCCTGCGCGATCAGGCCGGCCAGCGGCCCAGGCTGACGCGATCGCGCTGTTCGAGGTCGCGTTCGGTTTCCACGCGCACTAAACCGGCCGCGGCCAGCAGGCCGCGCACCGCCGGCCCCTGGTCATGGCCGTGCTCTAGCAGCAACCAGCCACCGGGGACCAGGTGCAAGGGCGCCGCCGCGATGATCGCGCGCAGGGCATCCAGGCCGTCCGGGCCCGAGGCCAGCGCGGCGCGCGGCTCGAAGCGCAGGTCGCCCTGGGACAGGTGGGGATCGGCATCGGCGATGTAGGGCGGGTTGCTGGCCACCAGGTCGAAGCGCTCGCCGGCCACCGGCGCGAACCAGTCGCCATGCAGCAGTCGCAGCGGCAGGCCGGCGTCCTCGGCGTTCTCGCGCGCCACCGCGAGCGCGGCGGCGCTCGCGTCCACCGCCGCCACGTCGGCCAGCGGACGCTCGGCGGCCAGCGCCAGCGCGATCGCGCCGGTCCCGGTGCCGAGGTCGAGCACGCGCGCCGGCAGCGTGCGCGGCAGCCGCGCCAGCGCCAGCTCCACCAGCAGTTCGGTTTCCGGGCGCGGGATCAGGGTGTCGCGGGTGACGCTGAGTTCGAGCGACCAGAAGCCGCGTCGGCCGGTGATCTGCGCCACCGGCTCGCCCCCGGCGCGGCGGCGCAGCAGGCGCTGGAAGCTGTCGATGTCGCGCGGGTCGAGCAGGTCGCCCGAATGCGCGTAGAACCAGCTGCGCGGCTTGTCCAGGGCGAAGGCCAGCAGCAGCTCCGCCTCCAGCCGGGCCTCGTCGCCACGCAGTCGCGAGGTGGCGTCGCGGATCAGCTCCGCCGCCGTGGCCATCGCTCAGTGCGCCAGCAGGGACACGCCCTGCACCAGGCAGGCCAGCACGAAGCCGCCCAGGAAGAAAAGGTACGACAGCCGCAGGTAGCGGTACTTGTGGTGCGCCAGGTACCAGCCCAGGGCATAGGTGTCGCGCGCCATGGTTTCGTACACCGAGCCGTCGGATTTGAGCGCGCCGGCGATCTCGCCCAGGAAGCGTTCGCGCGGCAGTTCGGCGAAATGGCCGAAGAAGAGCAGGTTGAACTGCGGCGGGATCGGCCCGTTCGGGTCCTTGAGCCGCAGCGGCCGGTACTTGGGCAGCACCGCCAGCACCGCCAGCAGCAGCGCCGCCAGCGTGAACGCGGCCAGGGTGAGCGACGCGGCGCGCAGCATCGGGTCGCCGATCCGGCCCAGGGCCAGGGTCAGCGAGATCGAGGAAATGGTGATGATGATGTTGGCCTTGGTGTCGGCCATCGTCGACAGCGCCACGTGGTGCTGCTGCATCGTGCGCAGCAGGCAGTCGCTGGTGTTGCGTTCGGGAATGGCGGCGAACAGCCGTTCGAGCTCGGCGTCGTTGGCCGCGGCAGGTGCGGGGGACATGGGCGGACCTCCAGGGGCCGCCCATGATAGCGCCGGGGCCGGCCGGCGCGCCGGCCGCGGCTTCAGGCCGCCTGGGCGACCGGGGCGCTGCTGCGGATCAGGTGGTCGAAGGCGGCCAGGGCGGCCGTCGCGCCACCGCCCATGGCGATGACGATCTGCTTGTAGGGCACGGTGGTGCAGTCGCCGGCCGCGAACACCCCCGGCACCGAGGTCGCGCCCTGCGCGTCCACCAGGATCTCGCCGCGCGGCGACAGCGCCAGCGTCCCCTTGAGCCAGTCGGTGTTGGGCAGCAGGCCGATCTGCACGAACACGCCCTCCAGCGGCAGGGTGTTCACCTCCAGGCTGCCGCGGTCGCGCCAAACCAGGCCGGTGACGCGTTGGCCGTCGCCCAGCACCTCGGTGGTCTGGGCATGCAGCACCACGTCCACGTTGGGCAGGCTGCGCAGCTTGCGCTGGAGCACTTCGTCCGCGCGCAGCTTCGTGTCGAACTCGATGAGCGTGACCCGGGCGACGATGCCGGCCAGGTCGATCGCGGCCTCGACGCCGGAATTTCCGCCGCCGATCACCGCCACGCGCTTGCCCTTGAACAGCGGGCCGTCGCAGTGCGGGCAATAGGCCACGCCCTTGTTGCGGTAAAACTCCTCGCCGGGCACGCCCATCTGGCGCCAGCGGGCACCGGTGGACAGCACCAGGCTGCGGGCCCGCAGGGTGGCGCCGTTCTCCAGCCGGACGCCGACCAGGCCGTCCTCGCCCGCCGGCAGCAGGGCCGCCGCGCGCTGCATCGGCATCAGGTCGACGTCGTACTCGCGCACGTGCTGCTCGAGCTGGGCCACCAGCTTCGGCCCTTCCGTGTGCGGCACCGAGATGAAATTCTCGATGCCCATCGTATCGAGCACCTGGCCGCCGAACCGCTCGGCCACCAGGCCGGTGCGGATGCCCTTGCGCGCGGCGTAGATGGCCGCCGAGGCGCCGGCCGGGCCGCCACCGACCACCAGCATGTCGAAGGCTGCCTTCTGCGCGAGCTTTTCGGCCTCGCGCCCGGCGGCGCCGGTGTCGAGCCGGGCCAGGATCTCGGCCAGGGTCATGCGGCCGTTGGCGAAGGGTTCGCCATTGAGGTAGATCGCCGGCACCGCCATCACGCCGCGGGCCTCGACCTCGGCCTGGAACAGCGCACCGTCGATGGCGACGTGGCTGGCGCCGGGGTTGAGCACGGCCAGCAGGTTCAGGGCCTGCACCACGTCCGGGCAGTTCTGGCAGGACAGCGAGAAATAGGTCTCGAAGCGGAACTCGCCGCGCAGGGCCCGGGCGGCCTCCAGCACCTGCTCGTCCTCGCGCGGCGGGTGCCCGCCCACCTGCAGCAGGGCCAGCACCAGCGACGTGAACTCATGCCCCATCGGCAGGCCGGCGAAGCGCACCGCGATCCCGGTGCCGGCGCGGCGGATCTCGAAGGACGGCGTGCGCGGGTCCGCGAGCTGGCCCAGGGTGATCTTGTCCGACAGCGCGGCGATGTCCTCGAGCAGCGCGCGCAACTCGCGCGAGGCCTCGCCCTCGTCGAGCGCGGCGTTGAGTTCGATCGGCAGCTGCAGCTTCTCCAGGTAGGCCGCCAGCTGCGTCTTCAGGGAGGGGTCGAGCATGGGAATCTCCGTGGGGGCGGAAGGAACTCGCGGGTGCGGCCGGTGGCGGCGCCCGCCAGTGCCCTCGGCAGGACGGCGGGCCCGCGTGGGGCCCGCCGGGGTCGTGCGGGTGGGCCGGGTGCAGCCGGCCCGTGGCTCAGATCTTGCCGACCAGGTCCAGCGACGGCGCGATGGTCTTCTCGCCCTCGCGCCACTTGGCCGGGCAGACCTGGTTCGGGTTCTTGGCCACGAACTGGGCGGCCTTGAGCTTGCGCAGGGTTTCGGCCATGTCGCGGGCGATGGCGTTGTCGTGGATCTCGGCGGTCTTGATGACGCCTTCGGGGTTGACCACGAAGGTGCCGCGCAGGGCCAGGCCCTCTTCCTCGATGTGCACGCCGAAGGCGCGGGTCAGCTGGTGGGTCGGGTCGCCGACCAGCGGGAACTTCGCCTTGCCCACGGCCGGCGAGGTCTCGTGCCAGACCTTGTGCGCGAAATGCGTGTCGGTGGTGACGATGTACACCTCGGCGCCGGCGGCCTGGAACTCACCGTAGTTGGCGGCGGCGTCCTCGACCTCGGTCGGGCAGTTGAAGGTGAAGGCGGCCGGCATGAAGACCAGGATCGACCACTTGCCCTTGAGGCTCTGGTCGGAGATCTCGACGAACTTGCCGTTGTGGAAGGCCTGGGCCTTGAACGCGGGGATGGCGGTGTTGATCAGGGACATGCGGTGTCTCCGTAGGGGTGGGAAGGAAGCTTGAATCAAGACGAGGCGAATATTAGGCTCGTCCTATTGATATGTAAACCTGATTGTTTCAATCGTTTAGATTGATTTCATCTATGATTAACGCCGGGCGTGCGGCACTGCGCATTGCCTCGTTGCCGCCGATGGAGTAACCCGACGCCATGAACCTCCGCGACCTGCGCTACCTGGTGGCCCTCGCCGAACAGCGGCACTTCGGCCGTGCCGCGGAAGCCTGCCACGTGAGCCAGCCGACCCTGTCGACCCAGATCAAGAAACTGGAGGACGAGCTGGGCGTGGCCCTGGTGGAGCGCGCGCCGCGCCACGTGATGCTGACGCCCGCCGGCCAGGACATCGCCCAACGCGCCCGCCGCGTGCTGGCCGAAGTCGAACAGATGCGCGAGACCGCGCGCCGCACCGCCGACCCGGAAGCGGGTTCGGTGCGCCTGGGCCTGTTCCCCACGCTCGGCCCCTACCTCCTGCCGCACGTGGTGCCGCGCCTGCGCCAGCGTTTCCCCCGGCTGGAACTGCTGCTGGTGGAGGAGAAGACCGAGCAGGTGATGCACATGCTTCGCGAGGGCCGGCTGGATGCCGCCGTGCTGGCGCTGCCGCTGGACGAGGACTGGCTGGAGAGCGAATTCCTGTTCGAGGAACCCTTCGTGCTGGCCGTGCCGGAAGGCCATGCCCTCGCCGGCCGGCCCGAGCTGGGCGTGGACGACCTGGGCGAACTGCCGCTGCTGCTGCTCGAGGAAGGCCACTGCCTGCGCAACCACGCCCTCGCCGTCTGCAGCCTGGCCGGCGCCGGCGAGAAGGACGGATTCCGCGCAACCAGCCTGGAAACGCTGCGCCAGATGGTGGCCGCCGGCGTCGGCGTCACCCTGCTGCCGATGCTGGCGGTGAAACCCCCGGTGCCCCCGTCCGGCGACATGCACCTGCTCCCCTTCCGCGATCCGCCGCCCGCGCGTCGCCTGGCCCTGGTGTGGCGCAAGAGCTCGGCGATGGGCGGCTTCCTGCGCGAGCTGGCCCAGGTGCTGCGCGAGCTGCCGGCCGGCCTGCTGCAGATGCCGCGCGACGCCCACGGCGCCAGCCCGGCGTCCGCTGCGGGCAGGCGCGCCAAGGCTTGAAGCGCCGCCGGCCGCGGGCTATGGTGCGGCCACAACTGGATCACACCGCGGGCGGCGCGCATGGCGTGCCGCCCGACTGCTTTTCTGGAGC
>JAYRTA010000134.1:4662-5831 GCA_041919875.1 Arenimonas sp. | reverse complement strand
AGCTGGTCGAGGACCTGCTGACCCTTTCGCGGCTCGAGGCCCAGGACCACCTGCCCGAGGAGCCGATGGCGATGGCGCCCATGCTCGTCACCCTGCGCCGCGAGGCCGAGGCGCTCAGCCAGGGCCGCCATCGCGTGCGGGTCGAAGACCTGGCCGGCGTGGACCTGGTCGGGTCGGCCAAGGAGCTGCACAGCGCTTTCTCGAACCTGGTCAGCAACGCCGTCCGCTACACCCCGACCGATGGCGAGATCGCCATCCGCTTCGAGCGCACCGCGGACGGCGGCGCCCGCCTGGCGGTGCGCGACAGCGGCTACGGCATCCCGGCCCAGCACCTGCCGCGCCTGACCGAACGCTTCTACCGCGTCTCCACCAGCCGCTCGCGCGAATCCGGGGGCACCGGCCTGGGCCTGGCCATCGTCAAGCACGTGCTGAGCCTGCACCAGGCCCGCCTGGACGTGGAAAGCGAGGTCGGCCGCGGCAGCACCTTCGCCTGCACCTTCGGCGCCGCGCGGGTGGTGCCGCGCGGGGTCGCCGAGGACCGCGCGCCGTCCCCGGCGTAAACTCCCCCTGCCCGGCCGACGCCCCGCGCGGCCCCCGATCCGGACGCCATGAGCCCCGACCTTCCCGACCACGGCGACCTGCTCGCCCCCGAGCTCTACCTCAACCGCGAGCTGTCGCAGCTGGAGTTCAACTTCCGCGTCCTGGCCCAGGCCCAGGACCCGAGCGTGCCCTTGCTCGAGCGCCTGCGCTACCTGTGCATCAGCTGCACCAACCTCGACGAATTCTTCGAGATCCGCGCCGCGACCGTGCGCACCGCCCAGCAGTTCGGCGGCCCGCTGCCGCCCGACGGCATCGCCCCGGCCCGGGCCCTGGAGCTGATCCACGACAAGGCCAGCCAGCTGGTGGAGGCCCAGTACCGCTACTGGAACGAGACCCTGCGCCCGGAGCTCAATTCGGCCGGCATCCGCATCCTCGCCCGCGAAAGCTGGAACGCCCGCCAGCGCAAGTGGCTGCACCAGTATTTCGTCGACGAGCTGCTGCCGGTGCTCTCGCCCCTGGGCCTGGACCCGGTGCACCCGTTCCCGCGCATCCTCAACAAATCGCTCAACGTGGTGGTGGTGCTGGAGGGCAAGGACGCGTTCGGGCGCAACGGCGGCATGGCCATCGTG
>JAYRTA010000134.1:0-4652 GCA_041919875.1 Arenimonas sp. | reverse complement strand
CTGCCGCGCATCATCCACCTGCCGCCGGAGGTCTCGGGCGGCCAGCACGACTTCGTGCTGCTCTCGGCCGTGCTCACCGCCTTCGTGGACGACCTGTTCGGCGGCATGAAGGTCAAGGGCGCCTACCAGTTCCGCGTCACCCGCAATTCCGAGCTGTTCGTGGACGAGGAGGAAGTGGAGAACCTCGCCAGCGCCCTCAAGGACGAACTGGCCAGCCGCGGCTTCCGGCCGGCGGTGCGGCTGGAGATCGCCGAGAACTGCCCGCGGCCGATCGTCGCCACCCTGCTGCAGAACTTCGGCCTGCCCGCGAATGCGGTGTACCGCATCAACGGCCCGGTCAACCTCAACCGCGTGATCCAGGTCTACGACCTGGTGGACCGGCCGGACCTGAAGTTCCCGGCCTTCAAGCCGCGCCCGGGCGGGCTGGACGAGGATTCGCCCTTCCGCACGATCGGCGAACAGGACGTGCTGCTGCACCACCCCTACCAGAGCTTCCAGTCCGTGCTCGACCTGCTCCAGCACGCCGCCCACGACCCGGACGTGCTGGCGATCAAGCAGACGCTCTACCGCACCGGCAAGGACAGCAAGATCATCGAACACCTGATCACGGCAGCCCGCAACGGCAAGGACGTGACGGTGGTGGTCGAGCTGCGCGCGCGCTTCGACGAGGAGGCCAACATCCGCCTCGCCGACCAGCTGCAGGAGGCCGGCGTGCAGGTGATGTACGGCGTGGTGGGCTACAAGACCCACGCCAAGATGATGCTGATCGTGCGCCGCGAGGGAAAGAAGCTGCGCCGCTACGTGCACCTGGGCACCGGCAACTACCATGCCGGCACCGCCCGCGCCTACACCGACATCGGCCTGATGACCGCCGACCCGGACGTCTGCGCCGACGTGCACGACATCTTCCAGCAGCTCTCGGGCCTGGCCCCGGTGATCAAGCTGCGCAAGCTGATGCAATCGCCCTTCACCCTGCACAAGGGCCTGCTGAAGAAGATCGAGCGCGAGGCCAGGAATGCCCGCGCCGGCAAGGGCGGCCACATCATCGCCAAGATGAACGCGCTCAACGAGCCCACGGTGATCCGCGCCCTGTACGCGGCGTCCCGGGCCGGCGTGCGCATCGAACTGATCGTCCGCGGCGCCTGCTGCCTGCGGCCGGGCATGCCGGGGGTGTCGGACAACATCAGCGTGCGCTCGGTGGTCGGGCGTTTCCTCGAGCACAGCCGCGTGTACTGGTTCGCCAACGGCGGCACGCCCGAGATCTACTGCTCCAGCGCCGACTGGATGGAGCGCAACCTGCTGCGCCGCATCGAGACTTGCTTCCCCCTCCTCGATCCGCGCCTGGCGGCCCGGGTCTTCGACGAGGAACTGGCCAACTACCTGGCCGACAACCTGCAGGCCTGGCGCCTGATGCCCGACGGCGGCTACGTGCGCGTCTCGCCGGCCGACGGCGAGATGCCTTATTCTGCCCAGGGGGCGCTGCTGGCCCGACTCTGCGGATGAGCCGATGCCTACCGACGCGACATCGCCGCTGAAGGACGGGGACCTGCTGGCGGCGGTCGACCTGGGTTCGAACAGCTTCCACTTGGTCGTGGCCCGCTACCTGCTGGGCCAGCTGCGCATCGTCGACCGCATCAAGGAAACCGTGCGCCTGGCCGAGGGCCTGGACGGCCGCGGCGGGCTCGACCCGGCGGTGATGCCGCGCGCCCTGGATTGCCTGGCCCAGTTCGGCCAGCGCCTGCAGAACATCCCGCCGCATCGCGTGCGCGCCATCGCCACCAATACCGTGCGCCAGCTGTCCCAGCCGCAGGCCTTCCTGCTGCCGGCCGAAACCGCGCTGGGCCACGGCATCGACGTGGTGGCCGGGCGCGAGGAAGCCCGCCTGATCTACCTCGGGGTCGCCCACGGCAAGCCGCCGGCGCCGGGCACGCGCCGGCTGGTGATGGACATCGGCGGCGGTTCGACCGAATTCATCATCGGCGAAGGCTTCGAACCGATCGAGCGCGAAAGCCTGCAGATGGGCTGCATCGCCACCACGCGCCGCTTCTTCGCCGACGGCAAGCTGTCGAAGAAGCGCTGGAAGGACGCCCGCACCGAAATCACCGCCGAGTTCCAGCAGTTCGCCAAGGCCTACCGCGAGCGCGGCTGGCAGGAGGTGATGGGCTCCTCGGGTTCGATCAAGTCGGTCTGCGACATCTCCATCGCCCTGAAGCTGACCAAGGCCTCGATCACCCGCGAATCGCTGGCGGTGATCCGCGACAAGGTGCTGGAGTTCGACCGCCTGCAGGACGTGCGGCTGCCGGGCCTGTCGGGCGATCGCCGCCCGATCCTCGCCGGCGGCCTGCTGGTGCTCGACGCCGCCTTCGCCGAGCTGGGCATCGAGCGCATGTACGTCAGCGACTACGCGCTGCGCGAGGGCGTGCTCTACGACCTGCTCGGCCGCAGCACCGACACCGACCCGCGCGAAGCCTCGATCCAGGCCCTGTGCGCGCGCTATGGCGTGGACATGGAGCAGGCGACGCGCGTGGAGTCCACCGCCCTGCGCCTGTTCGACCAGGCCGAGCGCCCGTGGCAGCTCGACGCCGACGAGCGCCGCCTGCTGTCCTGGGCCGCGCGCATCCACGAACTGGGCCTGGTGATCGCCCACAGCCAGTACCACCAGCACGGCGCCTACCTGGTCGAGCACAGCGACATCGCCGGCTTCTCCCGCACCGAACAGCAGTGGCTGGCGGCCATGCTGCGCAACCAGCGCCGCGGCCTGCACCTGCCCAGCTTCGACAAGCTGCCCGACCGCCTGATGGCCGGCGCCCTGCGCTGCGCCCTGCTGCTGCGCCTGGCCGTGCTGCTGCACCGCAGCCACGACCGCGACCCCTTGCCGGTGGTGGAACTGGACGTGGACGGCGAGCAGCTGCTGCTGCGGCTCTCGCGCCGCTGGCTGGACGCGCATCCGCTCACCCGCGCCGACCTCGAGACCGAACGCGAGCACCTGCAGGAAACCGGCCGCCACCTCGAACTCAAGGTGATCTGAGCCGCCGCCGTCATGGCGGCGTCATGCGGTGGTCACCGCGCTGGCATGGGCCGGGCCCAGCATCGGCGCCATGGACAGCCGCCCCTGCGTCGAACTGGTCACCGAAACCTACCCGCCGGACGTCAACGGCGTCGCCCTGACCGTGCAATCCCTGGAACTGGGCCTGCGCCGGCTGGGCCACCGGGTCGGCCTGGTCCGGCCCATGCGCGAGGAGGACGGCCTGCAGGCGTCGCCCGACCTGCTGCTGGTCGAGGGCGCGCCGGTGCCGCGCTACCCCGGCCTGCGCTTCGGCCTGCCCGCGGGCCGGCGCCTGCTGGCGCGCTGGCGGGCGCAGCGTCCCGACGCGGTCTACATCGCCACCGAGGGCCCGCTGGGCTGGTCGGCCCTGCGCGCCTGCCGGCGACTGGGCATTCCGGTGGCCACGGGCTTCCACACCCGCTTCGATGACTACGTCGGCCGCTACGGCGCCGGTTTCCTCAGCCCCTGGGTCTTCGCCTGGCTGCGGCGCTTCCACAACCGCGCCGACGCCACCCTGGTGCCGACCACCGAACTGCGCGACCAGCTCCAGCGCCAGGGCTTCCGGCATCCGGTGCGGCTGGGCCGCGCGGTCGACACCGAGGCCTTCGGTCCGCGCTGGCGCGACGCGGGGCTGCGCGCGGCCTGGGGCGTGCACGATGCCGGGCCCGTGCTGGTGCACGTGGGCCGCATCGCGCCCGAAAAGAACCTGCCGCTGGCGGTGCGCGCCTTCCGCGAACTGCAGCACCACCAGCCCGGCGCGAAATTCGTCTGGGTCGGGGACGGCCCGGCCCGTGCCGAACTGCAGGCCGCCCACCCGGACTTCGTCTTCGCCGGCACGCGGCGCGGCGAGGACCTCGCCCGCCATTTCGCCAGCGCCGACCTGTTCTGTTTCCCCAGCCTGTCGGAAACCTTCGGCAACGTCACGCTCGAGGCCATGGCCAGCGGCCTGGCCACGGTGGCCTTCGATTACGGCGCGGCCCGCGAGCACCTGCGCGACGGCGTCCATGGCCGGGCCGTGCCCTTCGGGGACGAGCGCGGCTTCGTGCATGCGCTGTGCGAGGCCGGCACCGACGGCCGCCTGGCCGCCCGGGGCGCCGCCGCCCGCGCGGCGGTGCTGCACCTGCATCCGGACGCGGTGGCGCGCGAGTTCGCCACGCTGCTGGCGGGCCTGGCGCCCCGCCGGGAGGCGGCCGCGTGAATACGTCGCCGCGCCGCCTGCTGCGCAGCGAACACGACTGGTGCCTGGCCGCCAACCGCTGGGGCGCGCGTGGCGCGGTGCGCGCGTACTTCCGTGCGGTGAGCCGGCTCGGCGACGGCGGCTTCTGGTATGCGCTGATGGCGGCGCTGGTGCTGGTGGACGGCTGGCGTGGGCTGGCGGCCTCGGCCCAGCTGGCGGCGACCGGGCTGGTGGCCTTGATCCTCTACCGCAAACTCAAGCGCTGGACGCGCCGGCCGCGGCCCTTCGCCGCCGATGGCCGCATCCGGCCCTGGATCGCGCCACTGGACGAATTCAGTTTTCCTTCGGGCCACACGCTGCACGCCGTGGCCTTCACGATCGTGGCGCTGGCGCATTACCCGGCGCTGGCCTGCCTGCTGCTGCCTTTCG
>JAYRTA010000133.1:0-5844 GCA_041919875.1 Arenimonas sp. | reverse complement strand
TGGCCCGGCCGCGCAGGCTCAATCCGCCAGGCCCAGGCCCAGGGGCAGCCGGGTTCGTCCTGGTAGCGGGCGTAGGCGTCCGGCGTCGGGCCGTCGTAGGCGACCAGCAGGACCGCCTGGGCCCCGTCAGCCAGCAGGCCCAGGGCTTCGGCGACGCCGGCCTCGACGGTGCCGGTGCCCGCGGACACCGCGGTGTGGTTGCCGCGCAGGCCGCGCGCGATCGAATAGCTCGCGCCGATGGCGTTGTGGGTCGAGAGACCGAAGTGGGTCGGCGACAGCGGTTCACCCGCGGCCAGGCCCTCGAGCATGTCGAAGGTGCGGCGGATGTCGCCGTGGCGCGACGCGAACACCAGGGGCAGGTCCGGTTCCGGGACGGGTTGGCAGCGCCAGGCCACCTGCAGCGCCAGCCGCCCCAGCGGTTCCAGGCGGCGGCGCTGCATCGCCGGCATTTCCACCAGTGCCGGCACGGCCTCGCCCTGCGGGCACGACGGGGCCCGCGACCAGTCAAGCCAGTCCTGCGGTGATTCCAGGCCCGGTGCGAACGCCGACCAGGCCGGGATGCTGAAGCATCGATCCATGTCTACTCCCCGGCGCCCTGCCCCGGTGCCGGACCATACCGCCCCGCGGGCGACGGGACCAGAAACGGAAAAGCCCGGCCATGGCCGGGCTTTTCCTGACATCACACTTGGCGTCCCCACGGGGATTCGAACCCCGGTCGCTACCGTGAAAGGGTAATGTCCTAGGCCTCTAGACGATGGGGACGTGAAACGGGTGGTGGAGCTAATCGGGATCGAACCGATGACCTCTACAATGCCATTGTAGCGCTCTCCCAGCTGAGCTATAGCCCCACCGAAGGAAGAGGCGCGAAGTTTAGAGAGGCACCGCCGCGCCGTCAAGCACAGGCGACGTTTTTTTCATCCGCCGCGGCCGGATCGTCCCGCGCGATCAGCGAATGGGGGCCATGGCCCTGCCCTTCCAGGTATTCGAGCCATTTGCTCAGGAAACTGTTCATGCGCAGCCGGTGGCTGAGCAGGGCCTGCACGCTGGGGCGCAGGCCCAGCACGTCCTGCCAGCGCCGTCCGACGTAGCAGTGCGTGACCTCGGACTGGCGTGCATCGCGGTACAGGCGCACGTAGGCCGACGGGTCCGGCTGGCCGGTCGCGCCGTCGAGCATGCGATAACTCAGGCGAAGTTCCACCGTGTAGGCATGCTGGGCCAGCACGTCCACCACCAGTTCCAGGCCATCGTCGCCGCGCGAAACGTAGCGGCCCGTGGCCAGCGCCTGCGGCTGGAACATGCGGGTCAGCCGCTGGAAATTCTCGCCGTACAGGCCCATCAGCCAGGCGAAGCGGCCGAGGCGGGGCAATCCGGGGCGGGAGCGGACGGACGGCGACATGACCCGATCCTAGCAGGCGGCGCGGGGCCCCTTCGCCCTTGCGGGGGGGATTTCAGAACAGCTGGCGTTCCAGGCCCAGCTGGGCCAGCACCTTGCCCGCGATCTCCTCGATCGACGTGTGCGTGGTGCTCAGGGTCGGGATGCCCTCCTGGCGCAGGATGGCCTCGGCCGCGACCACTTCGGCCTTGCAGGTTGCCAGTTCGGCATAGCGCGAGTTCGGCCGCCGCTCCTGCCGGATCTGCTGCAGGCGCACCGGGTCGATGGTCAGGCCGAACAGCTTGCGCCGGTGCGGGCGCAGGGCCTTGGGCAGCTCCCGGCCCTCGAGGTCTTCCGGCGTGAGCGGGTAGTTGGCCGCCTTCACGCCGTAGTGCAGGGCCATGTACAGGCAGGTGGGGGTCTTGCCCGAGCGCGACACGCCGACCAGGATCACGTCGGCCTCGCCGTAGTCGTAATCCACGCCATCGTCGTGGGTCAGCGCGAAATTGGTGGCATGCATGCGCTGCTCGTAGGCCGCGAAGTCCACCAGGCCATGGGCCTGGCCGATGCGGTGGGCGCGCTTGGTGCCCAGTTCGCGCTCGAGCGGGCTGATGAAGGGCTCGAACACGTCCAGCATCAACGCCCCGCTCTCGCCCAGGCGGGCGTTGAGCTCGGGCTCGACGATGGTATTGACCACGATGGGGCGGCAGCCCGCGGCCTCGCCGGCGGCCCGGATCAAGGCCACCACCTCGTCCACCCGGGCATGGCTGTCGACGAAGGCGATGCGCCGCGTGCTGAAGTCCACGCCCGAGAACTGGGTCAGCAGGCTGTGGCCGATGGTTTCGGCGGTGATGCCGGTGCCGTCGGACACGTAGAAAACGGGCCTGGCGATGGCCATCGGCGCTGTCTCCAAACTTGTCGGGGGTGGGCCCGGGGCCGCATCATACGCAGCCTGGACCCCTCGCAGGTGGGCCGGGCCCGGCCGGGCCGCCCCCATCCCCGCCCCCCGAGGACCCCATGAACGCCGCCGTCCGTTGGGGGCACGACCTGCGCCGGTCCGACCTGGCCCGGGTCGGCGGCAAGAATTCCTCGCTCGGCGAAATGATCGGCCAGCTGGCGCACCTGGGGGTATCCGTGCCGGGCGGCTTCGCGACCACCGCCGAGGCCTTCCGCGACTTCATCGCCCACAACCGGCTGCACCAGCGCATCTTCGACCGCCTGGCCGCGCTCGACGTCGAGGACGTCGACGCCCTGGTCGCCGCCGGTGGCGAGATCCGCGCCTGGGTGATCGATGCGCCGCTGCAGCCGGCGCTCGATGCCGCCATCCGCGAGGCCTACCGCAGGCTCTGCGCCGACAACGGCGGTGGCGAGGTCGCGGTGGCCGTGCGCTCCTCCGCCACCGCCGAGGACCTGCCCGACGCCAGCTTCGCCGGCCAGCAGGAAACCTTCCTCAACGTCGCGGGCGAGGACGAGGTCGTGCGCCGCGTGAAGGAGGTCTTCGCCTCCCTCTACAACGACCGTGCCATCGCCTACCGCGTGCACCACGGCTTCAAGCACGAGGACGTGTTCCTCAGCGCCGGCGTGCAGCTGATGGTGCGTTCGGACGTGGGCGCCTCCGGCGTGCTGTTCACCCTGGACACCGAGTCGGGCTTCCGCGACGTGGTCTTCGTCACCGGCAGCTGGGGCCTGGGCGAGAACGTCGTGCAGGGCGCGGTCAATCCCGACGAGTTCTACGTCTACAAGCCGACCCTGGAGAAAGGCAAGCCGGCGATCCTGCGCCGCACGCTCGGCGCCAAGCAGATCCGCATGGTGTACTCCGACGCCCCGGGCGAACGCGTGCGCAACGAGGACACGCCCGAGGCCCTGCGGCGCCAGTTCTCGGTCACCGATGCCGACGTCGAGGAGTTGGCGCGCCAGTCGCTGGTGATCGAGAAGCACTATGGCCGCCCGATGGACATCGAATGGGCCAAGGACGGGCTGAGCGGCAAGCTCTTCATCGTCCAGGCCCGTCCGGAAACCGTGAAGTCGCGGGCGCAGGCCAACCGGATCGAGCGCTACGCCCTCTCCGCCCGCGGCCCGGTGCTCAGCGAGGGCCGCGCCATCGGCCACAAGATCGGCAGCGGCGTCGCGCGCGTGGTGCGCAACCTCGCGCAGATGAGCCAGTTCCAGGCCGGCGACGTGCTGGTGGCGGACATGACCGACCCGGACTGGGAACCGATCATGAAACGCGCCGCCGCCATCGTCACCAACCGCGGCGGCCGCACCTGCCATGCCGCCATCATCGCCCGCGAGCTGGGCGTGCCGGCCGTGGTCGGCACCGGCGACGCGATGCGCACGATCAAGGACGGCGACGTGGTGACGGTGAGCTGCGCCGAGGGCGACACCGGCTACATCTACGCCGGTGAACTGGGTTTCGAGGTCACCACCACCGACCTGGGCAACATGCCGCCGGCGCCGCTGAAGATCATGATGAACGTCGGCAACCCCGAGCGCGCCTTCGATTTCGCCCAGCTGCCCCACCAGGGCATCGGCCTGGCGCGGCTGGAGTTCATCATCGCCCGCCAGATCGGCGTGCACCCGCGCGCCCTGCTCGAATACGAAAAGCAGCCCGCCGACCTGCGCCGCCAGATCGACGGCATCATCGCCGGCTACGCCGACCCGGTGTCGTTCTACGTCGATCGGCTGGCCGAGGGCATGGCCACGCTCACCGCGGCGTTCGCGCCGCACCCGGTCATCGTGCGCCTGTCGGACTTCAAGTCCAACGAGTACGCCAACCTGGTCGGCGGCAAGGCCTACGAGCCGCACGAGGAGAACCCGATGATCGGGTTCCGCGGCGCCTCCCGCTACCTGCACCCGGACTTCAAGGACTGCTTCGCGCTCGAATGCCGCGCCGTGCGGCGCGTGCGCGAGGAGATGGGCCTGGACAACCTCTGGGTGATGATTCCCTTCGTGCGCACGCTGGAGGAAGGCCAGGGCGTGATCAACACGCTCGAGGCGCACGGCCTGGTGCGCGGCCGCAACGGCCTGAAGGTCATCATGATGTGCGAGCTGCCTTCGAACGCCGTGCTGGCCGACGAGTTCCTGGAGATCTTCGACGGCTTCTCGATCGGCTCCAACGACCTCACCCAGCTCACCCTGGGCCTGGACCGCGATTCGGGCATCGTCGCCAACCTGTTCGACGAGCGGGACCCGGCGGTGAAGAAGATGCTGGCCATGGCCATCCGCGCCGCCAAGGCCAAGGGCAAGTACGTGGGCATCTGCGGCCAGGGGCCCTCCGACCACCCCGACCTGGCCGAGTGGCTGATGGACCAGGGCATCGAGTCGGTCTCGCTCAATCCCGACACCGTCGTCGACACCTGGCTGCGCCTGGCGCGGCACAAGAAGAGCGCCTGAGGCCCGGGCGCGGCGCCGCCGCCGCGCCTGCGCCGGGATTTCAGCCGCTGACGCGGTTGCGGCCGCCGTGCTTGGCCTCGTAGAGGCGCTGGTCGGCACGCGACACGAGGCGTTCGTGGTGCGAAAGCCCGGTGCGTTCGGACAGGCCGATGCTGGCGGTGATCGCCAGGCCCGGCGCGAAGTCGCTGCAGTCGATGGCCTCGATGGCGCGCCGCAGGCGCTCGGCCATGGTCCGGGCCGCGTCCATGTCCGAGCCAGGGAACAGCAGGGCGAATTCCTCGCCGCCCCAGCGCGCCACGCGTTCGGCGGCCGGCCAGCCGGTGGCCGGATCGTCGGCCAGCACGTCGAGCATCGCCCGGGCCACCCGGCGCAGCGCTTCATCGCCGACATCGTGCGAGTAACCGTCGTTGATGCGCTTGAAATGATCGATGTCCAGCAGGCCGAAGCACAGCGGGCGGTTGCGCTCGACGGCGTCGCGGTAGGCGCGCGCCAGCAGCTCTTCCATGCAGCGCCGGTTGGGCAGGCCGGTCAGGGCATCGGTGCGCGAGAGCTGTTCGAAGACTTCGGACTGCTTGCGGATGGTCTCGTTCTTCTGTTCCAGCTCGGTGTTCTTCTCGCTCAGCGCGCGCGTCCGCTCCTGCACGACCCGGCCCAGGCGGGCCTCGCTGGCCTTGAGCTGGCGCACCCGCGCCTGGTAGACCGCGTACAGCAGCACCAGCAGCGCCGCGGCGGCGGCCGGTACGAACCAGGCGCGCTGCCACAGCTCGGGCTGGATCTCGAATTCCACCGTCGCCGTCTCCGGGCTCCAGCCGCTGCCGCGCTGGGCCGCGCTCACCTGGAAACGGTACTTGCCGGGCGGCAGGTTCGTGTACTGCGCGTTGCGGCGCGTGCTGCGGTCGACCCAGGCGTTGTCGAAGCCCTCGAGCCGGTAGCGGTAGCGGATCTGCTCGGGCGTGCGGTAGCTGAGGCTGACGTAGTCGAGTTCGAGCTTGCGCGTGCCCGGCGGCAGCACCAGGCTGCCGTCGGTATTGGCCGAGGCATCGTCCACCCGAAGGCCTTCGATCACCACCGGCGGCGGC
>JAYRTA010000132.1:0-5849 GCA_041919875.1 Arenimonas sp. | reverse complement strand
ATAGCCGGCGCCGCGGCCGGCGAGGAAGGTCTGCAGCGCGCGTTCGCCGCGGCGGCGGCCCCCGCGCTGGCGGCCGGGGCAGGGGTCGGGCGCGAGGCCGAGCGCCGCGTCGTCGGGGACGGGCCCGGGGTCGAGGCCGGCGATCGGCGGCAGCGACGCCGGTGGCGGCACGGGCGCTGGCGCCATGCGCGCCTCCCAGTTCGCTGCCCAGCGGTCGCGACTGCGCAGGCGGCGCACGACGCCGCCCGCGGGCATCTCATGCCAGGCGATGCCCTGCGCACGGGCCCAGGCGGCGACGCGGCGGTCGCGGGCGAAGGTCCAGGCGTTGCCGGTTTCCTCGTGCGACCAGAGGCCGGCAAGGCCGTGGCGGGCGTGCAGGTCGGCCAGCACCGCGACGACGTCGCCGGTGCGGACCACCAGCGGTTGGCCGAGCGCGGCGAGGTCCTCGCGCAGGTCGCGCAGGCCCTCGGCGACGGCCGCCCACTGCCGGCCGCTGGTGTCGGGCAGGGCCCAGTAGTCCGGCTCGGCCACGTACAGCGGCAGCACCGGCCCGCGCACCGCGGCCTCGCGCAGCGGCAGGTGGTCGCACACGCGCAGGTCGCGCTTGTACCAGACGAGGTGGACGGGCATGCGCCCACCCTGCCCCGCGGGCCGTGAAAACGGGGTCAGCCGCGGGCGAAGTCCAGGCTGCCGCCCTCGGCACTCACCCGCACGGTGTCGCCCGGGCCGAACTCGCCGGCGAGGATCTTCTGCGCCAGCGGGTTCTCGAGCTGCTGCTGGATGGCTCGCTTCAGCGGCCGGGCGCCGTACACCGGGTCGAAGCCGACGTTGCCCAGCAGGGCCAGGGCCGAGTCGTCGATCTCCAGCCGGATCTGCCGCTCCGCCAGCCGCCTGCACAGGTAGGCCGTCTGGATCCGGGCGATGGCCTGGATCTGCCCGCGGCCCAGCGGATGGAAGACCACGATCTCGTCGAGCCGGTTGATGAATTCCGGGCGGAAGTGCGCCTGCACCACGCCCATCACGGCGGCCTTCATCTGCAGGTAGGCGGCATCGCCCTCGCCGCTCAGTTCCTGGATGTGCTGGCTGCCGAGGTTGGACGTCATCACGATCACCGTATTGCGGAAATCCACCGTGCGGCCCTGGCCATCGGTCAGGCGGCCGTCGTCGAGCACCTGCAGCAGCACGTTGAACACGTCCGGGTGCGCCTTCTCCACCTCGTCGAGCAGCAGCACGCTGTAGGGCCGCCGGCGCACGGCTTCGGTGAGGTAGCCACCCTCTTCGTAGCCGACGTAACCCGGGGGCGCGCCGATCAGCCGGGCGACCGAGTGCTTCTCCATGAACTCGCTCATGTCGATGCGCACCATCGCGTCGGTGCTGTCGAACAGGAACTCCGCCAGCGCCTTGCACAGCTCCGTCTTGCCCACGCCGGTGGGGCCCAGGAACAGGAAACTGCCGTTGGGCCGGTCGGGATCGGACAGGCCGGCACGCGAGCGCCGGATCGCGTCCGACACCGCCTTCACCGCCTCCTGCTGGCCGACCACGCGGCGGCCGAGCTCCTGCTCCATCCTCAGCAGCTTCTCGCGCTCGCCCTCGAGCATCTTGCTCACCGGGATGCCGGTCCAGCGCGCCACGACCTCGGCGATCTCCTCGGCCGTCACCTTGTCCTGCAGCAGCCGGAAACCCTGCTGTTCTACCTCCTGCGCCGACTGCAGCTGCTTTTCCAGTTCCGGCAGGCGGCCGTACTGGATCTCGCTGGCCCGCGCGAAGTCCTGGCGCCGGTGCGCGGCGTCGAGCTCGAGGCGGGCCTGTTCGATCTGCTCCTTGATGCGCGTGGCCCCGGTAAGCGTGGCTTTTTCGGCCTTCCAGATTTCCTCGAGATCGTTGAATTCGCGCTCAAGCCGCCCGATCTCTTCCTCCAGGTCGGCCAGGCGCTGCCGGGACTCGGCGTCCTTCTCCTTCTTGAGCGCCTCGCGCTGGATCTTGAGCTGGATCAGCCGGCGCTCCTTGCGGTCCATCTCCTCGGGCTTGGAGTCGATCTCCATGCGGATGCGCGAGGCCGCCTCGTCCATCAGGTCGATGGCCTTGTCCGGCAGCTGGCGGTCGGCGATGTAGCGGTGCGACAGCGTCGCCGCGGCGACGATCGCCGGGTCGGTGATCTCCACGCCGTGGTGCACCGCGTAGCGCTCCTTGAGCCCGCGCAGGATGGCGATGGTGTCCTCCACGCTGGGCTCGCCCACGAACACCTTCTGGAACCGGCGCTCGAGGGCGGCGTCCTTCTCGACGTACTTGCGGTATTCGTCCAGCGTGGTGGCGCCGATGCAATGCAGCTCGCCGCGCGCCAGCGCCGGCTTGAGCATGTTGCCCGCGTCCATCGCGCCCTCGGCCTTGCCGGCGCCGACCATGGTGTGCAGCTCGTCGATGAACAGGATGATCTGGCCTTCGTTCTTGCCCAGGTCGTTGAGCACCGCCTTGAGCCGCTCCTCGAATTCGCCGCGGAACTTCGCGCCGGCGACCAGCGCGCCCATGTCCAGCGACAGCACGCGCTTGCCGCGCAGGCCCTCGGGCACCTCGCCGTTGACGATGCGCTGGGCCAGGCCCTCGACGATCGCGGTCTTGCCCACGCCCGGCTCGCCGATCAGCACGGGATTGTTCTTGGTTCGCCGCTGCAGCACCTGCACCGTGCGGCGGATTTCCTCGTCGCGGCCGATCACCGGGTCGAGCTTGCCCGCCTCGGCGCGCGCCGTGAGGTCGATCGTGTATTTCTCCAGCGCCTGGCGCGCCTCCTCGGCGTTCTCGCTCTGCACCCTCTCGCCGCCGCGCAGGCTGGCGATCGCCTGCTCCAGCGCCGCCTTCTGCAGCCCCGCGGCCTTCAGTGCCTGGCCGCAGGCGCCCTTGTCGTCGGCGCAGGCCAGCACGAACATCTCGCTGGCGATGAAGGCATCGCCGCGCTGCTGGGCCAGTTTGTCGGCGACATTGAGCAGGCGCGCCAGGTCGTTGCCGACCGAGAGCTGGCCGTCCTGGCCGCTCACCCGCGGCAGGCCCTCGAGCAGCTCGCCCAGGCGCTGGCGCAGCGCGGTGGTATTCACGCCCGCCTGCGCCAGCAGCGGCCGGGTGCCGCCGCCGGACTGGTCGAGCAGCGCCACCAGCACGTGCGCCGGCTCGATCACCTGGTGGTCGCGGCCGTTGGCGAGCGATTGCGCGTCGCCGAGCGCCTGCTGGAAACGCGAGGTCAGCTTGTCCATCCGCATGGGGAATCCCCTTCGATCCGGTGGGCGGCGGCGCCGCCCGATGCCCGGGAAATGGCGGCGGCCGAGGGCCCATTCAAGCGCCGGGCGCGCCGGCGGCGACTACCCTATCATCCGCCGATGCCCGGATTGCCCATCCACCCGCTGGCGGTCGCGACCACCCTGCTTGCCGGCGCGGCGGCGATGGCGCTGGCCCTGCTGCTGTCGGCGCGCCGCCAGCCCGAACCGATCCGGTCGGCCCAGCAGACCTGGGCCCGCGGCCTGGTTTTCCTGCCGCTGGGCTGGGTGATGCTGGAATCGGCCCGGCTGGGCGCGTCACCGGCCTGGGCCATCCTCGCCAAGGCGCTGTTCATGGCCGCCTTCGTGGAGTACCTGCGCGCGGTGCGGCAGTTGCAGGGCGAAATCCTGCCCTGGCGCTGGTTCTGGACCCCGGTGCTGGCGGTGGCCCTGCTGTCGCTCGGATTCACGTTGGCGCACCCGGCCGACCCGATGCGAACGGGCCTGCTTAGCCTGCTGTGCGCCGCCGCGGCCGCCAGCACCGCGCAAACCGCCCTCCGGCAGCGACGGGAGGACGGGAGTCCCCAGGCCAGGGTGCTGGCCGGCTGCTTCGTGGTGGTGGCCGTGGTGATGGTGGGACGGGCCGGACTGCTGTACCTGCCCGCCGATGCCGCACTGCGGCAGTGGGCGGAATCCCCCCTGGCCCAGAGCCTGCTGCTGGGCCTGTGTGCCCTGGGGCCGGCGGTGGCGACCCTGGCCTTCGTGCTGATGGGCGCCGACCGCCTGCTCGACCGCCTCGACCGGCTGGCCCGGCGCGACACCCTCACCGGCGCCGCGTCGCGCCACGGATTCATGGAATCGGCCACCAGCCGCTGCCTCCAGGCGCGCCGGGCCGGCGAACCGCTGTCGGTGATCGTGCTGGACGTGGACCGCTTCAAATCGGTCAACGATGCCTTCGGCCATGCCGGCGGCGACCAGGCACTGCAATGCGTCGCCGAAACCCTGCGCGCCGGCCTGCGCGACCAGGACCTGCTGGGGCGGTTGGGCGGCGAGGAATTCGCCGTGCTGCTGCCGGGCGCCGACCTCGCGCTCGCCCGCCATGTCGCCGAGCGGCTGCGTGCGGCGGTGGCGGCCATCGAGCTGGACCTGGAAGCGCGCCCGGTGCCGCTGCGCATCTCCGCCGGGATCGCCACGCTCGAGGCCCGCGACGAGGGCCTGCACGCCCTGCTGTTGCGCGCCGATCGCGGCCTCTACGAGGCCAAGCGCGGCGGCCGCAACCAGGTGGGCGAAGTGGCCTGAGCCGGCGGCGGCCTCACAGCGCCTCGAGGGCCGCCTTGAAATCGGCATTGCCGGGTTCCCCGGCCAGGGCCCGGCCAAAGGATTCGCGTGCGCCCGCCTTGTCGCCCTGCTGGGCCTGGATCTGGCCCAGGCGGAACCAGGCATGGTGCGCCGGCGGCAGGTTCGGTCCCGCAGGCAGGGCCAGGTAGGTGCGCAGCGCCGACGCGCCTTCCTCCAGGTGCTGTCCCGAGAGCGCGGCGGTTCGGCCCAGCTGGTACCAGGCCGATGCGGCGCCCGGGTCCTGGCGCGCCCAGTCGGCGAACAGCGCGTGCGCCTGCGGCCACTGCCGGTCGGCCTGGTAGGCCAGGCCTGCGGCCATGCGGTAGTTCACGTTCTCCGGGCGGCCGGCGAATGCCGCCGAATAGGCGCTGGCGGCCCCGGCGGTGTCCTGCTGGTGCTGGGCGATGCGTCCGCGCGCGTAGTGGCCACGCGGCGGATCGCGGCGCGCGAGTTCGGCCGCCTGCGCGCGCGCCGCTTCGACGCTGCCGCCCATGATCGCGGGTGCCTGCAGGTAGTACTCGACCAGGCTCAGGCGCGCCTCGTGGATGCCCGGGTCCAGGGCCAGGGCGCGCTCGAAGGCGTCGCGGATCTTCGGGGCCATCATCGCCTGCCGCACCGAGCCGAGCTGGCCGATGCGCATGCCGTAGGCGTTGCCCAGCCAATAATGCGCTTGGGCATGGTCCGGCCCGAGGTCCACGGCGTCCTCGGCCAGGTCCACGGCGTCTTCGGCCTTGCCTTGCTGCAACAACAGGCGGACCTTCAATACCTGGGCATCGGGGTTGTCCGGCTGCTCTCGGGCCAGGGCGGTGATCGCGGGCCCGGCGCGCGGGTCCTTGGCCACCAGCCAGGCTTCGGCCTCGGCCAGGGTCGCGGCGGACGCGGCCAGGGGAAACAGCAAGGACGCCAGGACGATCAGTCGGACCATGGAGGCACTCCGGGGGACGGCCGAGCCTCCCACGGGAAGCGGCCTCGCGTCACCCTGTCGGGGCCCGGATCAGTCGATCCATGCGAGGGTGGCCATGCGTCCGCTGCGGCCGTCGCGCCGGTGCGAGTAGAAGCGGACCGGATCGCCTAGCGTGCACAGGCCGCCGCCGTGGACCCGCCGGACGCCGGCAGCGGCCAGGCGACGCCGGGCCAGGGCGAACAGATCCACCCGCCAATGACCGGGCCGGGTGGCGAAGAAGGCCGAGCCGGCCCCCGGGTCGCCAAGGGTGAAGGCGTCGAACACCTCCACGCCGATTTCGTAGGCCGCCGGGCCGGCGGCCGGGC
>JAYRTA010000131.1:0-5852 GCA_041919875.1 Arenimonas sp. | reverse complement strand
CGCCCAGCGGCAGGTCGGCACGGTCGCGCGGGGAGATCACCGGCGGGACGTAGGGCGCCGGCACCGCCTCGCGGAAGACGGCGACGCCAATCACGCCGACGTTCTGCGGCCGGCCGGTGCGGGCGGCGTAGCTGTCCGGCAACGCGGTGAATTCGAACTCGGCGATTTCCGAGAGGTTCTTGCGCCAGCCGCGGATCTCGGTCTGCTGCCAGGGCCCCAGCACGTAGCCGGCCTGGTCGGTGCCGGCAGTCTGGCCGCTGATGGCGTTCACGCCGTCCACCGAAAGCACGGCCAGCACGCGCTCGCCGGTGAGGTTGCGCAGCACCACGGCGTAGCGGTGTCCGGGTTCACCGGCCACGTGCAGGCGGCCGCGGTGCGGGTAGGGGTCGAGGTGGCGGCCGGTGTCGAGGTCGCGCACCTGCACGTCCAGGAACTGGGCGCGCGCCAGGCCGGGCAGGGCCAGGGCGAGCAGGGCAAGCGCGGAACCGAGGGCGAAGGCGAGGCCGTGGGACGGGGATTTCATGGCGGGTCTCCGGGGTGGGGCATGGCATTCAACGGCCGGGCCCGGCCAACGGGGTTGCCGGCCCGTCGCGGCGGGGGCCCGCGATGGCATCGGTTCAGGCGGCCAAACCCCGTAAAATGCCGGCCAGTCCCCGCAGGTCCCGCCATGTCCGCCACCCGCGTCCTCACCGGCATCACCACCACCGGCACGCCCCACCTGGGCAACTACGCCGGCGCGATCCGGCCGGCGGTGCTCGCCAGCCGCCAGCCCGGCACCGAGAGTTTCTATTTCCTCGCCGACTACCACGCCCTGATCAAGAGCCAGGACCCGGCGCGCGTGCAGCGCTCGACGCTCGAGATCGCCGCCAGCTGGCTGGCCTGCGGCCTGGATCCCGACGCGGTGTGGTTCTACCGCCAGTCCGACATCCCCGAGATCCCCGAACTGACCTGGCTGCTGACCTGCGTCGCCGGCAAGGGCATCCTCAACCGTGCCCATGCCTACAAGGCGGCCGTGGACAGGAACCGCGAGGCCGGCGAGGACGAGGATGCCGGGGTGACCGCGGGCCTGTTCATGTACCCGGTGCTGATGGCGGCCGACATCCTGATGTTCCGCGCGCAGTCGGTGCCGGTGGGCCGCGACCAGGTGCAGCACATCGAGATGGCGCGCGATTTCGGCGCGCGTTTCAACCATCTTTTCGGCGAGCACTTCGTGCTGCCCGAGGCGGCGATCGAAGAGCACGTGGCCACGCTGCCCGGCCTCGATGGCCGCAAGATGAGCAAGAGCTACGACAACACCATCCCGCTGTTCGCGCCGCGGGCCGAACTCCGGAAGCTCATCGCCGGCATCGTCACCGACTCGCGCGCGCCGGGCGAAGCCAAGGACACCGACGGGTCGCCGCTGTTCCAGCTCTACCAGGCCTTCGCGACGCCGGACCAGACCGCGGCCTTCGCCCAGGCCTACGCCGACGGCATCGGCTGGGGCGATGCGAAGGCGGCGCTGCTCGAGCGCATCGACGCCGAAGTCGCGCCGATGCGCGAGAAGTACGAGGCCCTGGTGCAGCGCCCGGGCGAGATCGAGGACATCCTGCGCGCCGGCGCGGCCAAGGCCCGCACCATCGCCACGCCCTTCATGGCCGAGCTGCGGCATGCGGTGGGGCTGCGCGACCTGCGCCGCGGCGCCGCCGCGCCGGCCGCCGCCGGCAAGGCCAAGGCCGCGATGCCGGTGTTCAAGCAGTACCGGGAGAAGGACGGCCGATTCCACTTCAAGCTGCTCTCGGCCGAAGGTCGCGAGCTGCTGGTGTCGGCCGGGCATGCCTCGCCGCGCGATGCCGGCGATCTGATCACCCGGCTCAAGCGCGAGGGCGCCTCCACGCTGCACCGGATCGAAGGCGAAGGGCTGCGCCTGGGCGAGCAGGCGCTGGGCGAGCTGGCGGCCGATGCGAGCCTGGAGCAGGTGCTGCAGGCCCTGGCGGCATTCGCGGACGAGGCCGCCTGATGGCCGACATCGCCGACCTCGCGCTGCTGCTCTTCCTGCCCTGGTTCCTGATCCTGGCGGTGCTGTACTGGGCCTACCCGCGCCACCTGCCCAGGACGCCGGCGCGCCGGGGCTTCGACCTGGGGATGCTGGCGCTGGCCTTCGCCGCCGCCTTCCTGGCCGGGCGCTACGGCTTCGCGATCGCCTCGCGGGGCATCGAGGCCGGGCCGATCTGGCGCCAGGTGCTGGCCAGCCTGCTGGCCTACAAGGCCTTCCTCGCCGTGCTGCTGCTGGCCTGGTTCTGGCGGCGCCGGCGCTTCGCCCCGGTGTCCTGACGCCCGGGTTTGCGCCAACCGGAGCGGCGGCTAGACTGCCGGCACCCCCGCCCGCGCGGAGGTCGCGATGGCCGCGTCCCAGCCCGACCTGTCAGCCGTTCCTCCCTTGCCGGCCCTGCCCGACGAGCCGGCGCGGCTGGCGGCGCTGCACAGCTACCGGATCCTCGATTCGCTGCCCGAGGGCGTGTACGACGACGTCGTCGACCTGGCGCGGGCCCTGTGCGATACGCCGCAGGCGGTACTCACGTTCATCGACGAGGACCGCCAGTGGTTCAAGGCGGCGGTCGGCCTGGACGGCGAGGGAACCGACCGGCGGATCGCGTTTTGCGACGTCGCCATCCGCACGCCCCGCACGGTGACGGTGGTCGAGGACGCCAGCCAGCATCCGCGGTTCCGCCACTACCCGCAGGTCACCGGGCCCGACCACCTGCGATTCTATGCCGGCGCGCCGCTGGTCACGCCCGGCGGCCATGCGCTGGGAACGGTGTGCGTGGTGGACACCCGGCCGCGGGAGTTCCCCGATGCGCAGGCCCGCCAGCTGCAGGCCTTGGCCCGGTTGGTGGTGCAGCTGCTCGAGGCGCGACGGCGCGAACTCGAGGGCCAGCGGCAGCTGGCCGAGCGCGAGCTGCACCAGCGCGAGCTGCTGCGCTACCAGCGCGAGCTCGAATCGAAGAACACCGAACTGGCCGAGGAGGCGCGGCGCGACCCGCTGACCGGCCTGCTCAACCGCGGCGGCCTGTCCCTGGCGGCGCGCAAGGTGGCGGCGCGCGAGGGGGATGCGATCACGGTCGCCGTGCTCGACCTGGACCACTTCAAGCGCATCAACGACACCATCGGGCACGCCGCCGGCGACGAGGTCATCCGCATCGCCGCCGAGGAGATCCAGCGCGGGGTTCGCGGCAGCGACGTCGCCGCGCGCTACGGCGGCGAGGAGTTCCTGCTGCTGATGCCGGCCACGTCCCTGGCCAGTGGCGTCGCCGTGGTGGAGCGCATCCGCGCGGCGATCACCACCCGCGCCGACCTGCCGACGCCCGTGACGCTGTCGGCCGGCCTGGCGGCGGGGCTGGCCGGGCACGATACCCCCGAGCAGCTGTTCCAGCGCGCCGACCAGGCCCTGTACGTGGCCAAGCGGCGCGGGCGCGACCGCGTGGAAGTGGCCGAGGACTGAGCCGCGCGGGGCCGACGGCCGCGCGGGACCGGCTCAGTCGTGCACGTTCGCGTTGGCGCGGGTCAGCCGCCGGTGGGCGCGCACCACGCAGAAGCGGTGGCCGGTCGGCGCCTCGAGCACGATCCAGCGGCCGGCATGCGGGCGCGCGATTTCCTTCGCGCCCAGGGCGACCAGGCGCCGCGCCTCGGCCTCGATGTCGTCGCTCTCGATGTCCAGGTGCACGCGCGAAGGATGCGTCACCTTCTGCACTTCGATGTGCAGGCCCAGGGCGCTGCCGTCGAGGCGGGCGTACCGGTCCAGACCGTCCTCGTCCGGATCGGTGACGGGAAGGCCCAGGGCCTGGCTCCAGAAGTCCGCGCCCGCGCCCAGCGAGCCGCCTTCGCAATCGATGATGAACCCGGCGAGGCGGCTGCGGTGGGCCATCAGCGCGCCTTCTGCAGGTCGTCGAGCAGGGCCCGCAGGAAGCGCGCGGCCTCGCCGCCCGTGGCGGCCCGGTGGTCGAAGGTGATCGAGATCGGCATGATCCGGTGCGTTTCCAGACCGCCCAGCACCGGCACCACCGCGTGGTGCAGGCGGCCGGCGCCGAGGATGGCCACGCAGGGCGGCACCACCACGGGCGTGGCGTACTTGCCGGCGAAGACGCCGAAGTTGCTGAGCATGATCGTGTAGTCGCGCAGGTCTTCGGGCGGCAGGCTGCGGGTCTTGACGCCGTCGCGGATGCGGTTGATGCCGGCGCGCACCTGGGCCGGGTCGAGCCGCTCGGCATGGCGCAGGTTGGCCACGAACAGGCCGTCGGGCGAATCGACCGCGATGCCCACGTCCACGCGCGCGTGCCGGCGCAGCGTGCCTTCCTTGGCGTTGAGCCAGGCGTTCATCGCCGGCTCCACCGCCGCGGCGCGGGCGATGGCGCGGATCAGGCGCGCCATGATGTCCTCGCCGGGGGCCCAGGCGTGGATGTCGGCGTCGTCCATCAGGGTGGTGGGCACCACTTCGGCGTGTGCCTGCGACATGGTGCGCACCATGTTGCGGCGCACGCCGCGGATCGGTTCGTCCACGTCGTAGGCGACGTCGGCGGCGCGCGCGAGCGGGGCGGCCGCCGGGCGCGGCGCCGGGGCCTCCTGGCGCGCGGCGGGAGCGGCGGGGGCCAGGGACGCGCCACCGGACCCGGCGGCCTGCTTGACGTCGGCCAGGGTCACCACGCCGCCGGCGCCGGTCGGGCGCACGCGGGCGAGGTCGACCTTGAGCTTCTTCGCCAGCGCGCGCACGGCCGGCATCGCCTTGACGCCGCCGATGGCAACGGCCTGCTCGCTGTGCACCGCATCCGAGGTCTGCATGGCGCCGACGACGGTGCCGGCGTCGGCCGCTGCCGGCGCGGGGGCCGGAGCCGCGGCCGGCGCAGGCGATTCGGGCTCGGCGGGGGCGGCATGGGCGCCGCCGTGGCCGTGGGAATGGCCGGTGTCCTGGGCGTCCGCACGCTGGGGCAGCGAGGGGTCGATCTCCACCTCGACCAGCCAGCTGCCGGTGGCGATCACGTCGCCGGCGGCGCCGGCCAGTCGCGTCACGGTGCCAGAGAAGGGCGAAGGCACCTCGACCACGGCCTTGGCGGTCTCCATGGACACCAGCGGCGCGTCGAGCTTCACCACCTCGCCGACCTTGACCAGCCACTCGACGATCTCCGCGTCGGGCAGGCCTTCGCCGAGGTCGGGCAACAGGAACAGTTTCTTCTCGCTCATGGATTACTTGATCCCGGGTTCGATGGACAGCACGTGGTCGGGCAGCCAGCCCAGTTCGCCGATGGCGTTCTCGGCCCACCACCAGCCGCCGGCCTGTTCGACCAGGCGCACTTCGTCGCCGGCGTTGGCCTCCAGTTCGCGGGCGTCGTAGTCGCGCAGCACCCGGTCGCCGTCGAGGTAGGACTGGTGCACCCAGCCGGTGCGGCCGCGCGCATCGGTGGCCCAGAGGAACTCGGGCCAGTCGACGTCGCGCTGGCCCAGCACCACCTGCTCGCCTTCCTTCACGGCGATCGGGCGGGCGTACTTGGGGCGGTAGTCCTTGCGAAGCCTGGCGCGCATGATTCAGCCCTCCGACATGACCCGCTTGCTGGCGGCGACGATCTTTTCCACGCTCGGCAGGTATTTCATCTCCAGCCGGAACAGCGGGATGTGGGTGTCGTAGCCGGTGACACGCGCCACCGGGGCGCGCAGGTCGTACATGGATTCCTCGGCCAGGCGCGCGGCGATCTCGGCGCCGAAGCCGGCGGTCTTCGCGGCCTCGTGCACGATGACGCAGCGGCCGGTCTTGGCCACCGACTCGCGGATGGTGTCGAAATCCAGCGGCTTGAGCGTGGCGACGTCGATGACCTCGGCGCTGATGC
>JAYRTA010000130.1:0-5907 GCA_041919875.1 Arenimonas sp. | reverse complement strand
GTCGCGGCCGGCCTGCACGCCCGCCAGGTGCGGCACGTGCGCGTGCTCGACGACGAACCCCTGCCGCCGCCCGCCGGCCACGCAGGCGTGCTGGTCACCGGCTCGGGCGCGATGGTGACCGAGCGCCTGCCCTGGAGCGAGCGCAGCGCCGACTGGCTGCGCGAGGCCGCGACCGCCGGCCTGCCGCTGTTCGGCATCTGCTACGGCCACCAGCTGATCGCGCACGCGCTGGGCGGCACCGTCGACTACAACCCGCGCGGCCGCGAGATGGGCACGGTGTCGCTGGCCCTCACGCCCGCCGCCGCGGGCGATCCCCTGTTCGCCGGCCTGCCGGCGCGCTTCCCGGCCCAGGCCACGCACCTGCAGACGGTGCTGGCGCCGCCGCCGCAGGCGCAGGTGCTGGCCGCCTCCGAGCGCGATGGCTGCCAGGCCTTCCGCTGGGGCGAGGCCGCCTGGGGCGTGCAGTTCCATCCGGAGTTCACCACCGGCGTGATGCGTGGTTATATCCATGCACGGTCCGAGGCCCTGGCCGGCGAAGGCACCTGTGCCCGCTCGCTGGCCGCCGCCGTCCGCCCCGCGCCGCTGGCGCGCCGGGTGCTGCGGCGTTTCATCCACCTGGCGCACCAGCGCGCCTGAGCCCCAAGAGAAGGAAACACACGATGCCCCACAAGATCGGCGTGGAAGACGTGCTGGGCCTGTTCCGTTCGGCCCTGGATGCCGGTGCGCGACAGTCGAAGGCGGTGCTGGGCGCGGCGGTGCTGCACGTGCTGGCCTGGCTGGCCTTCGGCGTGGCGCTGGTGCTGCTGCTGGTGGGCATGGGCGTGGCGGGCGCCGGCGGCGAGACGGGCGAGGCGGCAATGCGCGCCTCGATGGCCGCGGCCGGGCCGATGGTGATGGTGGTGGCGATGCTGGTCGCGATCGTGCTCTCGCCGGTGCTCGGTGGCGGCATGGTGCAGGTGATGGACAACGCCGAGCGCGGCAGCGCGCGCGCCACCGATGCCTTCGCCGGCTTCCGCGGCGACCGCTTCCCGTCGCTGGCCGGCCTGGCCGTGCTGGGCCTGGTGGCCGCGGGCCTGAGCCTGCTGGGCCAGTGGGTCTTCGGCGGGGCCGAGTTCATGGCCGCGCAGTGGAACGTCTGGGACGACATCGCCGCCGGCCGGCCGCCGCAGCCGGTGCCGGCCGAGCATCCGCTGCTGCATTTCCTGTACGGCCTGGCGCTGGGCCTGGTGAACGCCCTGGTCGGCCTGCTGGCGGTGCCGCTGGTGCAGCTGGGCGGGCGCGGGGCCCTGCCGGCGATCCTGGACGCCTTCCGCGCCCTGGGCCGCAATCCGGGGCCGATGCTGCTGCTGGCGGCGCTCGGTTTCGCCGCGATCTTCGTTTCGATGATCGTGCTGGTCGTGGTGGCGGTGGTGCTGGCGCTGCTGGGGATGGTGCTGCCCTGGCTGGCGTTCCCGCTGATGGCGCTGGTGATGCTGGCCTGGGTGGCGGGTTTCGTGGTCGCCTACTACGGCTTCGCGCGGGCCGCGTGGCGGCGCCTGTTCACCGAGGGCGCGGCGCCGGCGCCGGCGGCGGCCGTCGCGCTCTGATCGCTCAGGCCAGGTCGCCGGCGAAGGCGGCCCAGGCCAGCAGCGCGTATCCCACCAGCACCCAGCCGACCAGGGCCACGAAGCCCACGAGCTGCAGCACCAGCCAGGCGCGGGCCCAGCCGGGCAGACGCTCGGGCGCGTCCTCGGCCAGCAGCACGCGGGTGCCCGCGATGCGGTCGTGCAGGGCGCGGTGTTCGGGCCGCAGCGCGGCGGCGGCGTGGCCCACGTGCAGCAGCAGCCAGGAGGGCGCGCCCGCGGCGAAGCGCGCCATCACCCGGCCCGGTCCGGGGCGGCCGCCGTCTAGCGTGGTGACCTTCAGGCCGAGCAGGCGCTTGCCCGGGCTGGCCTGCCAGGTCGAGGCCTCGGTGGCGATGAACCAGGCCGCGGCGATCGCCACCACCAGGGCCAGCGCCTGGAACACGAGTGCGGCCAGGTCGGTGGCCAGGTGGGTGAGCAGCCCGCGCAGCGCCGGGTCGGCGGCCAGGCCGGGCAGGTCCGAAAGCGGATCCACGCCCGCGGCCAGCATCGCGTCGAACAGTTCGTACAGGCGCTCCTGCGCCTGCACGGTGGCCTCGTCCACCCGCGCCAGGCCCAGGCCGATCATCGGCCAGGCCAGCGGCAGGGCGAGCCCGAGCACCAGGGTGATGTCCAGGCTGTAGGCGGCGTAGCGGCGCCAGAAGCGGGCCGGGCGCATGGGCTCAGCGCCGCGGGATCGGCCGCAGCATGCCGCCGGCGACGATGCCCAGCTCGTAGAGCAGGCACATCGGGATGGCCAGCAGCAGCTGCGACACCACGTCCGGCGGGGTGACGATCGCCGCCAGGATGAAGATGCCCACGATCACGTAGCCGCGCGCCTCGCGCAGCTGCGCCGGCGTGACCACGCCGATCAGCACCAGCACCACCACCGCCACCGGCATCTCGAAGCCCAGGCCGAAGGCGAGCAGGATCACCAGCACGAAATCGAGGTAGCGGCCGATGTCGGTCATCATCGCCACGCCCTCGGGCGTGACCGCGGTGAGGAAACCGAACACCGCCGGCAGCACCAGGAACCAGGCGAAGGCGCAGCCGATGTAGAACAGCAGCATCGCCGCCAGCAGCAGCGGCCGGGCCAGGCGCTTTTCATGCTGGTACAGGCCGGGCGCGACGAAGGCCCAGGCCTGGTAGATCAGCCAGGGCGCCGCCAGCAGCACCGCCACGAAGAAGGCCAGCTTGATCGGGGTGAAGAAGGGCGAGGCGACGTCGATCGCCACCAGCTGGCCGCCGGCGGGCAGCTTGGCCAGCAGGGGCGCGGCGAACTCGGCGTACAGGCGCTCGGCGAAGGGCAGCAGGGCCACGAACACCACCAGCACCACGGCCACGGCCTTGAGCAGGCGCGAACGCAGTTCGAGCAGGTGGCCCATCAGGCTGTCGGCGGGCAGCTCGGGACGGGCGTTCATGGGCGGGGCCCGGGCGGGCGGTCGTCGGCCGCCGGCGCCTCGTCGACCGGCCGGGCCGGGGCCCCGTCGGGCGTGGCATCGCCGGCCGGGTCGGTGGCCGCGGCGGCCGGGTCGCCGAGGCGAGCGGCCTGTTGCGCCTCGCTGGCGGCCTGGCGCAGTTCCTGGCCCAGGCCGTCGACCTGTTCGCGCAGGTCGCGGGCCGGGTCGGCAATGCTGCGGCGCATGTCGTCGGCGGCGACCTCGCGCTCGAACTCGGCCTTCACCGAATACCACTGCGCGCGCGCCTTGCGCACCCACAGGCCGGCATAGCGCGCGGCCTTGGGCAGGCGCTCGGGACCGAGCACCACCAGGGCCACCACGCCGATGACCAGCAGTTCGAAGAAACCGATGTCGAACATGGCGCCGTCCGGCCGGGCGCCGGGATCAGCCGTCCTTGCGGGCGTTGCTGTCCTGGCGCGAGGCCTCGCCGTCGCGGCGCTCGCTGCCCAGCTGGGCCGGCGGGGCGTCGTCGCCCTTGAGGCCTTCCTTGAAGCCCTTGATGCCCGAGCCCAGGTCCTTGCCGATGTTGCCCAGCTTCTTGGTGCCGAAGATCAACACGACGACCACCAGGACGATGAGCCAGTGCCACATGCTGAAGCTGCCCATGGGTGCGGTTCCCGCTCAAGTTTGGATGCGCGGAGTCTAGCGCAGCCGGCGGGGGGGCGCCCCTGCCGTCAGTTCTGGACGACGGTGTTTTCTTCCAGGCGGTCGCGGAAGTCCACCATCGGGCTGGGCGGCGGGTTGGTGCGGCCCTCGAAGATCGCGCGGGGGGTGGTGCCGCGGCCGTAGACGGCCTCGTTGGACTTGTGGTCGATGCGCAGCACGGTGCCGTCCAGGGCCACGCCGGCGAACAGGCCGCGGGCGCGGGAGTAGCTGTAGATCTCGGCCTTGAGCTGCTCGTCGGTGGCGGCCTGGGCGGTGCGGCCGACCGGGCCGGCGGCCACCGAGGCATCGGCGCCCAGGGTGAACTTGCCGTTGACGATGTTGTCCACGCCGCGCGGGCTGCGGAAGACCAGGATCACGTCGGTGGACTGCACGCCGGCCTGGAAACCGATGCTGCCGCCGCCGAGGCGGAGGAAGGAGGGGTTGGACCAGGTGCCGTCGGCCTGGCGCACCGAGATCAGGCCGCGGCCGCCGCGGCCGCCCAGCACCAGGCCGGCCTTGACCACGTCGGGGATGACGGCGATGGCGTGGGCGTCGGAGAACATCTTCTCCGGCACCGCGGTTTCGGGGATGCGCATGATCTCGGCCAGCACGCGGGCGGCGTCGGCGGCCTTGGCCTCCTGCCTGACGTCCGCCAGGGCGGGCAGGCTGGCCAGCATCAGGACCAGGGCGGCGAGGCGGGCGGTGAGCGTCATCGGAACCTCCGGGGGCGAGTCATCGGGCCGAGTATGTCGGCCGGCCATGAACCGGGCGTGAGCCACGCCTTCATCGCGGCGATGATAATTTGCCGCCCACGCACGAGGAACCCCGCACGCATGCGCCCCTACCGAGACGCCCCCGCCCCGGCCGGCCCCGGCCGCACCGCCCTGCTGGTGGTGAACCTGGGCACGCCCGACGCGCCCACCCCGGGGGCGGTGCGGCGCTACCTGGGGCAGTTCCTGCACGACCCCCGGGTGGTGGAGCTGAGCCGCTGGCTCTGGTGCCCGCTGCTGCACTTCGTGATCCTGCCGCTGCGTTCGGGCCGGGTGGCGCGCAACTACGCCTCGATCTGGATGGACGAGGGCTCGCCGCTGCTGGTGCACACCCGGCGGCTGGCGGGGCGGCTGCAGCACGCCCTGCCCGACGTCGCGGTGCGGGTGGCGATGCGCTACGGCAATCCGTCGGTGCCCGACGTGCTGCGCCAGCTCGAGGCCGAGGGCATGACCCGGCTGCTGGTGCTGCCGCTGTATCCGCAGTACTCGGCCAGCACCAGCGCCTCGGTGCTCGACGCGGTGACGGCCGAGATCGCCGGCTGGCGCCGCACGCCCGAACTGCGCTTCATCGCCGACTACCACCTGGACCCGGGCTGGCTGGATGCGCTGGAGGCACGCGTGCGCGCGCACTGGGACCTGCACGGCCGCGGCGAGCGCCTGCTGCTGAGCTTCCACGGCCTGCCCCGGCGCTACGAAACCGCCGGCGATCCGTACCCGCGCCAGTGCGAGGCCGGCGCGCGCGCACTGGCGGCGCGCCTGGGCCTGGCCGAGGGCGAGTGGCTGCTCACCTACCAATCGCGCTTCGGTCGCGAGGAATGGCTGCGGCCCTACACCGACCAGACGCTGTCGGCGATGGCGCGCGAGGGGGTCAAGGTCGTGGACGTGATCTGCCCCGGCTTCGCGGTGGACTGCCTGGAGACGCTGGAGGAAATCGCCGAGCAGAACGCGCACGGATTCCGCGAGGCCGGCGGCGGCGAACTGCGCTACATCAGCGCGCTCAACGACGAACCGGGCCACGTGGCGGCGCTGGCCGCGCTGGCGCGCCGGCACCTGCAGGGCTGGACCGCTTGATGCGCGAGCTGCGGCTGGAGGGCGCGCGCGGCGAACTGGCCGCGCTGCGCGGCGGCCAGGCGGGCGGGCCGCCGCTGCTGTGCCTGCACGGCTGGCTGGACAACGCCGCCAGCTTCGCGCCGCTGGCGCCCTGGCTGGCGGGCTTCGACTGGGTGGCGCTGGATCTCCCGGGCCACGGCGCCTCGGCGCACCGCGCGCCCGGCTACGACTACGCCTTCGTGGACTGGATCCACGACGTGCTCGACGCGCTTGATGCGCTGCGCTGGCCCCGCGCCTCGCTGCTGGGGCATTCGATGGGCGGCGCGATCGCCAGCGTGGTGGCGGCCGCGGTGCCCGAGCGCGTGCCCCGATTGGCCCTGG
>JAYRTA010000129.1:0-5928 GCA_041919875.1 Arenimonas sp. | reverse complement strand
TGCCGCGGCGGCGTCGGGGGCGGTCGCGGCCTCGTCGCCGGCGGGCGAGCAGGCGCCCAGCCACAGCGTGGCGGCCAGGGCGAGGACGAGCGGGGAGCGGGCGGTGCGCATGCGGTAACTCCAGGCAGGGAAAAAGACCGCGCCGAGGCTAGCACGGGCATCCGTTAACCCGTCGTCAGGCGAACCAGGGACCGGCGGCGCCGGCCTCATTCCATCGCTTCGCGCCGCCAGATGCCTTCGGCGAAAGCATCCGACACGGGCTGGTCGTTGCACCAGCGGTGGCCGGCATCCCGCGCCAGTTGGGTATCGCCGTGGCGCGAGGCCACCACGCGGAAACTCTCCGGGTCGGCACCGGCGATCTCGCGGTTGTCGTAGAAGACGCGGCGCGCGTCGCGGCTGTAGTAGCCGCCCAGGCGGCGCCAGCTGGCGCGGTCGGCGCGGGCCAGCGTGGCGTGGCCGCGGAACACGTGCCGCGCGTCGAGGCCAAAGACGCCGTCGCCCAGGGATTCGAAGCTGACCGGGTCGGCCTTGCGCACCCAGTTCGCCTTGCCGTTGAAGTCGTAGAAGAACACCCGCTCGTGGTCGCGGCCGTAGCTTTGCGGGAAGGGCAGGCCGTTGATCCAGGCCACGCCGGCGTCGCAGGCCTGGAAGCGTGCGCCGTCGGCGTCCTTGACCCGGCCGCCGACGCACCACACGCCCGCGCCGTCGCCATACCAGGCGTAGTTGATTGCGTGGAAGCGCGCGCCATCGGCGCCGCGCAGGCGGCTGGAGAGGAACCAGGCATGGCGGCCATCGCGGCCGAAGCCGCCGGCGAAGAACTCGAACGTGGCCGGGTCGGCACCCGCCACCGGGGTGCCGCCGCCTTCGCGACACATCACCCGGCCGCCGTCGAGCCAATAGGCGAGTCCGGGATCGTCGGGCGGTCCGCCGTCGCGGGGGCGCAGGGGGCGGGTCAGGTCGTTCTCGGGCACGGGGGCAGGCATCAGAGGCGTTGCCTGCAGTCTAGCGGCAAGACCATAGCCATTCGCTATCGCGCCCATCCGAAACTTGCATTTCACACCCCGGCCCCCCGGGCCTATGGTGGCTGGGCACCCCGTTCGCCCGCCGCCCGGCGCATGACCTCGCCCCGGGCCGCCAGGCACCCACCCCGCTCAGGAGAAGACCATGTCCACGGAAGCCAAATGCCCGGTCCACCACATCGGCATGGGCAAGGGCCCACGCAACCTCGACTGGTGGCCGAACCAGCTCGACCTCGGGGTGCTGCACCAGCATTCCCCGCGCGCCAACCCGATGGGCGACGCGCAGGACTACCGCAAGGATTTCCTCACGCTCGACCTCGATGCGGTGATGGCCGACCTCAAGGCCCTGATGACCGACTCGCAGGACTGGTGGCCGGCCGACTACGGCCATTACGGCGGCCTGATGATCCGCCTGGCCTGGCATGCGGCCGGCACCTACCGCATCAGCGACGGCCGCGGCGGCGCCGGCACCGGCGACCAGCGCTTCGCGCCGCTCAACAGCTGGCCCGACAACGGCAACCTCGACAAGGCCCGCCGCCTGCTGTGGCCGGTCAAGAAGAAGTACGGCAAGAAGCTCAGCTGGGCCGACCTGTTCATCCTGGCCGGCAACGCCGCACTCGAATCCATGGGCTTCAAGACCTTCGGCTTCGCCGGCGGCCGTGCCGACATCTGGGAACCGAACATCATCGACTGGGGCCCGGAAACGAAGTGGCTGGCCACCAGCGACACGCCCGGCAGCCGCTACAGCGGCGAGCGCGACCTGGCCAACCCGCTGGCCGCGGTGCAGATGGGCCTGATCTACGTGAACCCGGAGGGCCCGGACGGCAACCCCGATCCGCTCGCCTCGGCCCGCGACATCCGCGAGACCTTCGCGCGCATGGCGATGGATGACGAGGAAACCGTCGCCCTGGTCGCCGGTGGCCACACCTTCGGCAAGGCCCACGGTGGCGGCGACGCCGCCCTCGTCGGCGCCGAACCGGAAGGCGCCGACATCGCCGAGCAGGGTTTCGGCTGGATCAGCAAGCACGGCAGCGGCCTGGGCAACGACGCCATCACCAGCGGCATCGAAGGCTCCTGGACCAGCAACCCGATCCGCTGGGACAACGGCTACTTCGACCTGCTGTTCGGCTACGAATGGGAGCTGGCGCGCAGCCCGGCCGGCGCCAAGCAGTGGCATCCGAAGAACCTGCGGCCGGAGGACATGGCGCCCTCGGCGCACGACCCGTCGAAGAAGGTGACGGTGATGATGACCACGGCCGACATGGCCATGCGCATGGATCCGGCCTACGAAAAGATCTCCCGCCGCTTCCACGCCAACCCGGCCGAGTTCGCCGATGCCTTCGCGCGCGCCTGGTTCAAGCTCACCCACCGCGACATGGGCCCGCGCTCGCGTTACCTGGGCAAGCTGGTGCCGAAGGAAGAGCTGATCTGGCAGGACCCGGTGCCGGCGGTGGACCATCCGCTGGTGGACGCCAAGGACGTCGAGGCGCTCAAGGCGAAGGTGCTGGCCTCGGGCCTGTCGACCTCGGCCCTGGTGGCGACCGCCTGGGCCTCGGCGTCGAGCTTCCGCGGCAGCGACAAGCGCGGCGGCGCCAACGGCGCGCGCATCCGGCTGGCGCCGCAGAAGGACTGGGCCGCCAATGATCCGGCGCAGCTGGCGAAGGTGCTGGGCGTGCTCGAGGGCATCCAGAAGGACTTCAACGCCTCGGCCGCCGGCGGCAAGAAGGTTTCGCTCGCCGACCTGATCGTGATCGCGGGCAATGCGGCGGTGGAGGACGCGGCCAAGAAGGGCGGCGTCGGCGTCACCGTGCCCTTCGCGCCGGGACGCACCGATGCGCGTCCCGACCAGACCGACGCGGACTCGTTCGCGCCCCTGGAGCCGAAGGCCGATGGCTTCCGCAACTACGCCGCCCCGGGCGTGGACAAGAACCTGGCCGAGCGCCTGGTGGACAAGGCCGCCCTGCTCACCCTCAGCGCACCGGAGATGACGGTGCTGGTGGGCGGCCTGCGCGTGCTGGGTGCCAATACCGGCGGCAGCCGGCACGGCGTGTTCACGCAGCGCCCGGGGGTGCTCAGCCCCGACTTCTTCCTCAACCTGCTGGACATGGGCACGAAGTGGTCGCGCACCGCGGCCGACGCCAACGTGCTCGAGGGCCGCGACCGCAAGACCGGTGCGGTGAAGTGGACGGGCACGGTGGTGGACCTGGTGTTCGGCTCCAACTCCCTGCTGCGCGCCGTGGCGGAGGTCTA
This sequence comes from Arenimonas sp., assembly GCA_041919875.1. Taxonomy (GTDB): domain Bacteria; phylum Pseudomonadota; class Gammaproteobacteria; order Xanthomonadales; family Xanthomonadaceae; genus Arenimonas. The sequence continues at coordinate 2,659 of JAYRTA010000129.1, read as the reverse complement.
CGCCGAGGACGACGCGAAGGAGAAGTTCGTGCACGACTTCGTCGCCGCCTGGACCAAGGTGATGAACCTCGACCGCTTCGACCTGCGGTAACCGCCTGCCAACACGGACCCCGCCTGGTCTCGCGATCGGGCGGGGTTCTTTTTTGGCCACGGATGACGCGGATGACCGCCGATAAAACAATTCCGAAACGGGGTCAGACCGTATTAACGATTGAAGCGCGCACTTCAATCGTTAATACGGTCTGACCCCATTTCTGGTTTTGGCCTTGTCCGGGTCGATCCGCGTCAATCCATGGCCGGAGCCCCATCCGTCAGAGCGCGGCGAGGGCGGCGTTGAGGGTGGGGCTGGGGCGCATGGCGGCGGCGACCTTGGCGAGGTCGGGGCGGTAGTAGCCGCCGATGTCCACCGGCTGGCCTTGCACGGCCACCAGTTCGGCGGTGATCCTGGCCTCGTTCGCGGCCAGGGCATTGGCCAGGGGCGCGAACCTGGCCTTCAGGGCCGCGTCCTCATCCTGCGCGGCCAGGGCCTGGGCCCAGTACATCGCCAGGTAGAAATGGCTGCCGCGGTTGTCCAGGCCGCCGACCTTGCGGGCCGGGCCCCGGTCTTCGTCCAGGATGCGGCCATTGGCCTGGTCCAGGGCCTTGGCCAGCACCGTCGCGCTGCTGTTGAGCCAGCGCTGGCTCACGTGCTCGAGCGACGCGGCCAGGGCCAGGAATTCGCCCAGCGAATCCCAGCGCAGGTAGTTCTCCTCGGTGAACTGCTGCACGTGCTTGGGCGCGCTGCCGCCGGCCCCGGTCTCGAACAGGCCGCCGCCGGCCATCAGCGGCACGATCGACAGCATCTTGGCGCTGGTGCCCAGCTCCATGATCGGGAACAGGTCCGTCAGGTAGTCGCGCAGCACGTTGCCGGTCACCGAAATCGTGTCCTGGCCCGCGCGGATGCGCTGGAGCGAAAACTTCATCGCCTCCACCGGCGCCAGGATGCGGATGTCCAGGCCGTGGGTGTCGTAGTCCTTGAGGTAGCGTTCGACCTTGGCGATCACCTGGGCGTCGTGCGCCCGCGCGCGGTCGAGCCAGAACACCGCCGGCGCACCACTCAGGCGGGCGCGGTCCACGGCCAGCTTCACCCAGTCCTGCACCGGCGCGTCCTTGGTCTGGCACATGCGCCAGATGTCGCCCGCCTCGACCGCGTGTTCGAACACCACCGCGCCGGCCTCGTCCACCACCCGCACCGTGCCGGCCGCGGCGACCTGGAAGGTCTTGTCGTGCGAGCCGTATTCCTCGGCCTTCTGCGCCATCAGGCCGACATTGGGCACGCTGCCCATCGTCGCCGGATCAAAGGCGCCGTGGCGGCGGCAGTCGTCGATCACGGCCTGGTAGATGCCGGCGTAGCAGCGGTCGGGGATGACGGCCTTGGTGTCCTGCAGCTCGCCGCGCGCGTTCCACATGCGGCCCGAGTCGCGGATCATCGCCGGCATGGAGGCGTCCACGATCACGTCGCTGGGCACGTGCAGGTTGGTGATGCCCTTGTCCGAGTTGACCATCGCCAGGCCCGGGCCGGCGGCGTAGATCGCGGCGATGTCGGCTTCGATCGCGGCGCGGGTGCCGGCCTCGAGCTGGCCCAGGCGCGCGTACAGGTCGCCGATGCCGTTGTTGGGGTCGAAGCCGACCGCGTCCAGCGCCGCCCGGTGCTTGGCCAGCGCCGCCTGGTAGAAGGCCTCCACGACGACGCCGAACATGATCGGGTCGGAGACCTTCATCATCGTCGCCTTCAGGTGCAGCGAGAACAGCACGCCCTTGTTGCGGGCGTCGTCGATCTGGGCGGCGATGAAGGCCGCCAGCTTCGCCCGGCTCATCACCGCGGCGTCGACGATCTCGCCCGCCTTCACGTTCACCGCCGGCTTGAGCACGGTGGTGGCGCCGTCCCGGCCCACCCATTCGATGCGCAGGCTGCCGGCGGCGGCCATCGTCGCCGAGGCTTCGCTGCCGTAGAAATCGCCGCCGTCCATGTGCGCGACATGCGACTTCGAATCGGCCGACCACTTGCCCATCCGGTGCGGGTGCTTGCGCGCGTAGGCCTTCACCGACTGCGGCGCGCGCCGGTCGGAATTGCCTTCGCGCAGCACCGGGTTCACCGCGCTGCCCTTGGTGCGGTCGTAGCGCGCCTTGATGTCCTGTTCGGCGGCGTCCTTCGGCTCTTCCGGGTAGTCGGGCAAGTCGTGGCCCTGGGCCTGCAGTTCCTTGATGGCGGCCTTGAGCTGCGGCACCGAGGCGCTGATGTTGGGCAGCTTGATGATGTTGGCCTCGGGCCGGGTGGCCAGCTCGCCCAGTTCGGCCAGGTCGTCGCCGACGCGCTGTTCCGGGCGCAGGCGCTCCGGGAACTGCGCCAGGATGCGGCCCGACAGCGAGATGTCGCGCGTCTCCACCGCGATGCCGGCCGCGCCGGCGAAGGCCTGCACGATCGGCAGCAGCGACTGGGTCGCCAGGAAGGGCGCCTCGTCGGTGAGGGTGTAGAGGATCTTGGGGGTGTCGGACATGGACGGGTCTCGGTCGGGGCCGCGCCGGGCGACGGCGGACGGGGCGGTATTCTCGCGCGCAGGGGTGTCCGGGGGGAAGCGAATGGCCCGGCCCGGACGGGTCCCGGCTGTCAGGTTCTTCG
>JAYRTA010000128.1:0-5938 GCA_041919875.1 Arenimonas sp. | reverse complement strand
CCAGGGCCACGCCGGCGCAGTCGGGCAGGCGCGCGAGGCCGGCGAGCAGGCGTTCGTCCACCGCCGGCAGGGATTGGCCGCGGGCGCGGCGACGTGCGAGATCGGCCTCGAAGCGCGCGCGCTGTTCGGCCGGGTCGGTGAGCTCGTGGTAGCCGTTGGCGACCTCCAGCGGACCCACGTAGGCCTCGAAGCGCTCCGCCACCGGCGGGTCGCCGGCGCGCAGTTTCGCCAGCGCGCACTGGCTGGCCGGGTAGTCGTAGACCAGCAGGATGCGGTTGGCGGGGATGGACGGCTGGATGAGGTGGGTCATCAGCAGGTCCAGCCAGTCGTCGCGGGTCAGGCCGCGGGGGTCGATGTCGAACACCGACAGCGGCGCACGCAATTCGGCCTCGCTGGCCAGCATCGGGTCGAAGCCGAAACGTTCGCGGTAGAGCTCGCGGAAGCTGGAATCGCGCACGGTCGCGCGGCGCCCGGCCAGGGCCAGGGCGGCCTTGAGCAGTTCCGCGGTCTCGTCCATCAGCCGATGGTGGTCGAAGCCGACCCGATACCACTCGAGCATCGTGAATTCGGGATTGTGGCGCTTGCCGGCCTCGCCATTGCGGAAGACGCGGCCCAATTCGTAACAGTCGCCCACGCCGGCGGCGACCAGGCGCTTGAGCGGGAATTCGGGCGAGGTGCGCAGCCAGCGGGTAGCCTCGCCGGCGCTGCGCGGACCGTCGAAACGCAGCGCGAAACTCTCGATGTTCGGGTCGGTGTTGCCGCCGGCCGACAGCATCGGCGTCTCGACCTCCAGCACGCCGCGGTCGGCGAAGAATCGCCGCAGCAGCGCATACAGCTCGGCCCGGAGGCGCAGGGCCGGGGCGGCGGCGGTGGGTTTCCAGTCCTTCATGGCGGCATAGGCTACGCCCGGGCCGGGCGGCGGGGCGTGTCCGGCCTCAAGGAATCGGGTTTTCGTTCAGGAATTCCAGCAACCGGGCCTCGTCCCAGACCTCGATGCCCAGCTCCCGGGCCTTGTCCAGCTTGGAGCCGGCGGCCTCGCCGGCGACCACGAAGGCGGTCTTCTTGCTGACGCTGCCGGCGACCTTGGCCCCGAGCGATTGCAGGCGCGCGCCCGCCTCGTCGCGGGACAGGGCCGACAGCGAGCCGGTGAGGACCACGGTCTGGCCGGCCAGCGGCCCGTCGGCCGCGCGCTGCGGCGGTCCCTCGGGCCAGTGCAGTCCGGCGGCACGCAGGGCCGCGATCACCTCGCGGTTGTGCGGTTCGGCGAAGAAACCGGCGATGCGCGCGGCCACCACCGGGCCGACGTCCGGGATCTCGAGCAGCGAGGCCGTATCGGCCTGCAGCAGCGGATCGAGCGCGCCGAACCAGCGCGCCAGCGTGCGCGCGGTCGATTCGCCGACGTCGCGGATGCCCAGCGCGAACAGCAGCCGCTCGAGCGAGGTCGCGCGGCTGGCGGCGATCGCCTCGACCAGGTTTTCCGCCCACTTCGTCGCAACCTTGCCGGCCTTGGCCGTCTCGGGCACGGTGCCGTCGCGCTCGTCGGCGCGCCGCTTCATCTCCAGGAAGTCGTCGAGCGTGAGCCGGTAGAGGTCGGCCACGGTGCGCACGTAGTCGAAATCCACGAGCGCCTCGATGAAGCGCTCGCCCAGGCCCTCGATGTCCATCGCCCGGCGCGAGGCGAAATGGACCAGGGCCTGCTTGCGCTGCGCCGGGCAGAACAGGCCGCCGGTGCAAACGATGGCGGCGCCTTCGGCGTATTCGATGCCGCCCGCCTTGGTCTGCTTGAGCACCTTGCGCACCGCTTCGGTGGGCGAACCGCAGGCCGGGCAGGCAACGGGGAATTCGTACGGGGGGTTCAGGGCCGCGCCCTGGCCGTCCACGGGCCGCTTCTCCGCGATGACGCGGACCACCTCCGGGATCACGTCGCCGGCGCGCCGCACGATCACCGTATCGCCCACCCGCACGTCCAGGCGCGCGATCTGGTCGGCGTTGTGCAGCGTGGCATTGGTCACGGTGACGCCCGCCACCTGCACCGGCGCCAGCCGCGCCACCGGCGTCAGCGCCCCGGTGCGGCCGACCTGCACCTCGATCGCCTCGACCGTGGTCAGCTGCTCCTGGGCCGGGAACTTGTGCGCGATCGCCCAGCGCGGCGCGCGCGAGACAAAGCCCATCGCCGCCTGCTGGCCCGCGTCGTCGAGCTTGTAGACCACGCCGTCGATGTCATACGGCAGCGCGTCGCGCAGCGCGCCGATGCGGGCGAAATACGCCAGCAGGCCCTCCACCCCGGCCGCCACCCCCGCCTCCTGCGCCACCGGGAAACCGAACTCGCGCAGGGCCGCCAGCATGCGTGAATGGCGCGCCGGCGGCGTCCAGCCCTGCACCGCGCCCAGGCCGTAGGCAAAAAACGACAGCGGCCGGGTCGCGGTGACCGCCGGATCAAGCTGGCGCAGCGAACCGGCGGCGCCGTTGCGCGGGTTTGCCAACGGCTTGCCGCCGGTCTCGCGCATGCGCTGGTTGAAGGCCTCGAAGCCGGCGCGCGGCATGTACACCTCGCCGCGCACTTCCAGCAGGACCGGTGCGTCGCCGCGCAGGCGCAGGGGAATGGCATGGATGGTGCGCAGGTTGGCGGTCACGTCCTCGCCGGTGGCGCCATCGCCGCGGGTGGCGCCACGGACGAAGACGCCGTGCTCGTAGCGCAGGCTGATGGCCAGGCCGTCGAGCTTGGGTTCGACCGAAAACTCCGGCTCGGCCAGGCCCAGCTCGCGGCTGATGCGGCCGACGAAATCGGCCACTTCCTCGTCGCTGAAGGCGTTGTTGAGCGAGAGCATCGGCAGCGCGTGCTGCACCGGCTCGAACGCGTCCGCCGGCGCCGCGCCGACGCGCCGGGTCGGCGAATCGGCGCTGGCCAGCGCGGGGTCGGCGGCTTCGATCGCTTCGAGCTCGCGCACCAGCGCGTCGTACTCGGCATCCGGGATCGCCGGGTCGTCGAGCACGTGGTAACGGTGGTTTGCGTCCTCGATCCGGCGCCGCAGCTCGGCGGCGCGCGCGGCCTGCGTGCTCATCGGGTCGGGCTCAGCGGGTGGTGCGCAGGTCCCAGCGGCTCTGCTTGCGGTCGTAGCTGCGCAGGTCTTCGCGGATGTGGGCGATGCGCTGGCGGCCCAGCGCATTGCGCTCCTCGTCCAGCAGCACGCCGTCGAGCAGCTCGGCCAGGCGCTGGGCGATCGGCAGCATCGCGTCCCAGGTGTCGAGCGCCGGCAGCGGGCCGGGCAGCGCCATGAAGAAGCTCACACCCGGCGTGCGCAGCTCCTGGATGTTGGCCAGGTCGAAATGGCCGGGCTTGACGAGGTTGGCCACGCTGAACAGCGGCCCCTGCTCGGGATGGTTGTCCACCAACCGGTGGTAGATGCCCATGTGGCCGTAGACCAGCCCCGCCTTTTCGGCCGCGACCACCAGGTCCGGGCCATGGAAGCTGGTGCCGGCGCGGGCGGCCAGGAACAGGGTCACCACCTTGTCGAAGTCTTCCACCGGGCGGGCGCCCGGCAGCGGCGCCGCCGCGGGGGCGCGGTCGGGCACGGACTGGCCGGCCAGGGTCTGTTCGAGAAGATCGAGTTCGGACTGCCCGATCTCGTCCGCCGGCTCGACGGCATCGGCATCGGCTTGGAGGATCTCGCGCAGCGTCGGCTCCTGGCGCGGGCCGCGGGCGGGCGTGGCCTCGGGGCGGCCGGCGGCGCGCTTGCCCTGGGCCGGGCGGCGCCGGCTGGTCAGCAGGATGACCGCGAACAGCACGACCGCCGCCACGGCGATGGCGATGCGCAGCAGCGCGGTGTCGCTGAGTCCCTCGAACATGGCGTCCCTCCCTGTTGGCCAGTGCGGCCGCGGGCCCGGCCGGCTGCCGGAATGATGCCCGAAAACCGCGCCCCGGTCAGGCCGATGCCTGCTCGGGCGGCGGGCCTCAGGCCGCGCCGACCAGGCGCGTGGCCTCGGCCAGGTCCACCGAGACCAGGCGGCTCACGCCGGGCTCGCGCATGGTGACGCCGGAGAGCTGCCGGGCGGCTTCCATCGTCGCCTTGTTGTGGGTGACGAACAGGAACTGCACCTTCTCGCTCATCTCGGTGACCATGCTCGAGAAGCGGCCCACGTTGGCTTCGTCCAGCGGCGCGTCCACCTCGTCGAGCAGGCAGAACGGCGCCGGGTTGAGCCGGAAGATCGCGAACACCAGCGCGACCGCGGTGAGCGCCTTCTCGCCACCCGAGAGCAGCGAGATGTTGGACACGCGCTTGCCGGGCGGGCGCGCCATGATGGATACGCCGGTGTCGAGAAGATCCTCGCCGGTGAGCTCGAGGTAGGCGTGGCCGCCGCCGAACAGGCGCGGATAGAGCTCCTGCACGCCCGCGTTGACGCGGTCGAAGGTTTCCTTGAAGCGGCCGCGGGTTTCGCGGTCGATCTTGCGGATGGCCTCCTCCAGCGTCTCGAGCGCCGAGGTCAGGTCGGCGTTCTGGGCGTCGAGATAGGTCTTGCGCTCGCTCTGCTCGCCGTATTCCTGGATCGCGGCCAGGTTGACCGGCTCGAGCCGGCGCATCTTGGCGTCGATGTCGGCGACCGACCGGGTCCAGGCCTCGACCTCGGCCTGTTCCGGCAGCGAGGCCAGCACCTCCTCCAGCGACAGGCCGGCGGCAACCACCGCTTCCGACAGCTGGCTGGCGCGCAGTTCCAGCGCCTGGTGCTGCAGCTTGCGGGCGGAAATCGCTTCGCGCTGGACCAGCGCCTGCTGGTCGCGCTGCTGGCGCAGCTGTTCGTAGCGGCGCAGCTCGCCCTCGATGCCGTCGAGCGCCGAGCGGGCGGTGGCCAGGTCCTTGTCCACGACCACGCGCTGGTCCAGCGTGGCCTGGCGCTGGCCCTGGAGCGCGACCACGGGCGCGTCGCCCTCGGCCAGCTGGGCCTGCAGTTCGTTCAGGCGCAGCTCGAGCTGGGCCTTCTGGTTGCCCATGCGCGCCAGCGACTGGCTGAGGGCGACCACGCGCGCGCGCTGCGATTCCAGCGTGAGCGCCAGCTGGTGCGCGGCCTCGCGGGCCTCGCGGGCGGCGTTGCGGGCGGCGTCACGCTGCTCGGACAGGCTGCGGCGCTGGCCATCGAGCTGCTGCCGTTCGGTTTCAAGCTCGCCCATCTTCGCCACCGCCTGCTCCAGGCGCGCGCGCGCCTCGCGGGCGTTCGCCTGCGATTCCTCGAGCGTGGTGGCCAGGCCGGCCAATTCGCCGTCGATCCGGGTGACGCGCGCCTGGGCCGAGTCGAGCCGGCCCTTCTGGCCCTGCAGCTGGCCGGCCAGCTCGGAGACGCCGCGGTGGGCCAGGTACAGCGCGCGCTGGGCGTCCTCGCGGTGCTGTTCGGCCTCCAGCAGCCGGTCGCGCATCTGGGTCAGGCCTTCGTTGAGCGCCTGTTCCTTCTTCGCCAGCGCATCGATCTCGGCGCGCAGCGACTGGATCTCGCGTTCGCGGGCCAGCGCGCCCTGCTGGGCCTCGCCGCTGCGCAGCACGCGCAGCCAGCCCGGGCCGAGCCATTCACCGGCGCGGGTGATCGCGGCCTCGCCGTCGGCCAGCGCCAGCCGGCGCGCGGCACCGGCGTCGTCCACGGCCTGCACGCGCGCCAGCAGGCGACGCACCGCGTCGGGACCCCGCACCTTCCCGGCCAGCGTACCGGCCGGCGCGGCGAAGCCGCTGGCCTCGCCGCTCACCAGCGCCACGCGGCCCTGGCCCAGCTGCGCCAGCGCGTCGAGGAAGTCGGCCGGCGCATCCACCGTGACCGCTTCGAGCAGGCTGCCGAGCACGGTCTCGACCGCGGTCTCCCAGCCGGCCTCGACCTGCAGCGCCTCGCCCAGGCGGGCCTGGCCATCGATGCCCTGGGCCTTGGGCCAGTCGAGGGCGACGTTCTTTTCCTGGCCCAG
>JAYRTA010000127.1:0-5938 GCA_041919875.1 Arenimonas sp. | reverse complement strand
GTGCCGGAACTGGAGAAGGCGCTCTGATGCAGCCCCGGCGCATCATGGTGGTCTTCGGCACCCGGCCGGAGGCCATCAAGATGGCGCCGGTGGTGTCGGCCCTGCGCGCGCAGCCGGGGCTGGACGTGCGGGTGGTCGTCACCGCCCAGCACCGGCAGATGCTCGACCAGGTGCTGTCCCTGTTCGGCCTGGTGCCGGACGAGGACCTCGACCTGATGGCGCCCGGCCAGGCCCTGCCCGACCTGTTCGCGCGCATCCTGCAGGGCCTGGGCCCGGTGTTCGAACGGCACCGGCCGGATCTGGTCCTGGTGCACGGCGACACCTCCACCACCCTGGCGACCGCGCTCGCGGCCTTCTACGCGCGCATCCCGGTGGGCCACGTCGAAGCCGGCCTGCGCACCGGCGACCTGCAGGCGCCCTGGCCGGAAGAAGCCAACCGCCGCCTGGCCGCGCCGCTGTGCACGCTGCACTTCGCGCCCACGCCGACCGCACGCCGCAACCTGCTGGCCGAGAACATCCCCGACGCCGCCATCCACGTCACCGGCAACACCGTCATCGACGCCCTGCTGTCGGTCGCCGGTTCCCTGGACGCCGACCCCGCCCTCGCCGCCCGGGTCGACGCCGGCTTCCCCTTCCTCGATCCGGGCAAGCGCCTGCTGCTGGTGACCGGCCATCGCCGCGAGAACTTCGGGCCGGGCTTCGAACAGCTGTGCCTGGCCCTGCGCGACCTGGCCGCGCGCGGCGACGTGCAGGTGGTCTACCCCGTGCACCTCAACCCGAACGTGCAGGAGCCGGTGCGCCGCCTGCTGGGCGAGGCCGGCAACGTGGTGCTGGTGCCGCCGCAGGATTACCTGCCCTTCGTGCGCCTGATGTCGCGCGCGCACCTGGTGCTGACCGACAGCGGCGGCATCCAGGAGGAAGCGCCCTCGCTGGGCAAGCCGGTGCTGGTGATGCGCGACACCACCGAGCGGCCCGAGGCGGTGGATGCCGGGACCGTGCGCCTGGTCGGCACCGACCGCGCGCGCATCGTCGGAGAAGCCACGCGCCTGCTCGACGAGCCTGCGGCCCACGCGGCCATGGCGCGCGCCCACAACCCCTATGGCGATGGCCAGGCGGCGGCCCGCATCGCCGGGGTGGTCGCCCGGCACGTCGCCGGGGCCTGAGGCCGCCGCGCGCCCCGGCGCGGGGCACCGGAATTCAATCCGCGTCGTCGGCCGCCGGGGGCGGATCGTCCTTGGCCGCGTCCTCGGCCGCGCGGATGCGCCCTTCGCTGGCCGGATGCGTGGACAGGTAGGTCAGCGGACCGTCGCCACCGCCGCCGCCATGCTTGCGGGTCAGGCGCCGCATGATCTCGGCGAAGGCCTTGGGCGACTGCCCGCGCTCGCGCAGCAGCCGGAACGCGAAGGCATCGGCCTCGGTCTCCTTGCCGCGCGAGTAGCCGCTCTCCAGCAGCAGCACCGGCACCGACACCGACAGCGAGGCAGTGCCCGAGAGGTCGCCGAACAGGAAGCCCGCCACCACCACCACCGCCGAACTCTCCAGCGCCTGGCGCATGCCGTGGTGGTGCTCGTGATGGCCGGCTTCGTGCGCCAGGACCGCCATCAGCAGGGCATCGTCGCCATCGGACAGCTCCACCAGCTGGTCGGTGACGATGATCTGGCCATCGGGCAGGGCGAAGGCATTCGCGCCCAGGCCCGGCGCATGCCGGAAGTCGAGCTTGTAGTCGTCGGCCCGCGGCAGGCCCTGGATCAGGTCGAAGAACTGCACCTTCAGGTCGTGCTGGCGCTGTTGCGGCAGGCGGCTGGGCTGCAGGCCCATGCGGTCGATCAGGGCCAGGGCCTGCTCGCCCACCGCGCGCTCGATGGCGCGCGGGATCTGCGGCGCCAGCGCATCGGCCATCCGCGGCAGGCCGACCTGGAAGAACAGCACCACGCCCAGCACCGTCGCCGCGCCGGCGGTCAGCGCCGCCGTGCGCCGGCGTTCGAGCCAGTCGGCGATCGCCTCGATCCGGCTGGGGGTGGGCAGCCACTGCTCGAGCAGCGGCGAGTCCTCCACCTGCAGGTGGCCCTCGCCCGGCAGGCGCAGGGTGCGCGGCATGCGGCCCAGGCGCGGGCTGAGCTGCAGTTCGGCGGCGGCGAACTCCAGCACGGTGCCTTCGCACTCCAGGCGAAGGGTGCCGGCCACCGGGCTCGAGAGCTGCGCCTGGCGCGGCCGGCTGTCGCGACCGTCGAACCAGGTGGCGGCGAGCGCGCTCACAGGCCGATGTCCAGGTCCATGTCGAGCGCGTCGAGCAGCTCGGCGCCGGTGGCGCCCTCCTTGTGCTCGGCTTCGGCGACGAAGTCATCCAGCGCGCCGCTGGCCACGAAGGTGAAATGCGCCGCGCGGTAGCGCGCCAGCCGCACCATCGCCCACGGCACCGCCAGCCCGACGGTGAGCACGATCGCGACGCCGTTGCTCAGGTAGATCCAGATCATGTCGCGCGCGCGCAGCGTGCACTCGAAGCGGTGCGCGCCCAGCGAGCTGAAGCGCCACATCAGGTTGACGTACTTGGTGCGCACGTAGACCGGCAGCACCAGCAGCGCCACGTAGAACAGGATGATCGGCACGAAGATGGCCGCCAGCGCGCCCGCGCTGGGCTCGGTGCCGGCGCCCGCGCCGTCCGGCCGGCCCAGGGCCGCCACCCCGAAGCTGGTGGCGAACACCGCGGCGATCAGCCCGACATACAGGCCGAAGCCGATGCCGATCGAGATCAGGAACGGGATGAAGTATGCCGACAGGTCGCCCTGGAAGCGGAACCGCAGGCCGCCGAAGCGATGGCCCTGCACGATGTAGTCGTGCTGGTTCATGCGCACCCACGGATGCACCAGGTAGAACGTCACCAGCTGCAGCATCGGCCGGAACATGAAGTTCACGTAGGCCTCGTACACGCCGTCCACGAACCGGAAGCGCAGGCCGCGCCAGGCCGAATAGCGCGCGCGGAACTTCAGGGTCAGGTACACCAGCCACGGCAGCAGCACCATCAGCACCAGGAACAGCGGGATGTAGACCACCCAGATCTGGAAATGCGCGCTCAGGCCCAGGCCGATGACCACCACGTAGGCGATCAGCCGGCCCTTGAGGATCTGCAGCGGCTGGGCCAGGTACTCGAAGGGCGTGCCGGCGATGCGGGTGTTGCCGTAGAAGTAGCGCTCGGTGCGGACCTTGGCCCAGGCCGAGTAGATGCCCAGCGTCAGGATCGTCAGCACGAGATTGACGAACCAGATGCCGAAGAACTCGCCGGCCCGGCCGTGGAACTCCGCCGGGTGGCGCGTGGCCGGCGGCAAGGACCCATGCGGCGGCGACGGCCAGTGCGGCGGCAATGCGGGCGGGACGGGCGGCGGCGTGCCGTCCGCGGCGGGCAAGGCAAGGTCGTTCATGGAGTCCCCGGGACTGTCCGGCTCCCCGCCGGCCCCTGCATTGTGGCCGCGTTGGCGCGCCGGGAAAAGGACGCCGGTCTCAGTGCGGACGCACGCCCAGCTCGTCGAGCGCGGCCCGCATCGCCGCCTGCGCCTTTTCGCTGAGCACCTCGTGGTCGAGCGCGAAGCGGATGGTGGCCTCGACCAGGCCGATGTGGCTGCCGCAGTCGAAACGGGTGCCCTGGAAATGGTAGGCGTCCACGGCCTGCTCGCCGGCCAGGGCGGCGATGGCGTCGGTGAGCTGGATTTCTCCGCCCTTGCCGGGCCGGGTCTGCTCGAGCAGGTCGAAGATGCGCCCGTCGAGCACGTAGCGGCCGACGATGGCCAGGGTGCTGGGCGCCTCGGCCGGGGCGGGCTTCTCCACGAGGGCGCGGATGCGGCCGGAGCGGCCGCTGAAGGCGGGTGCGTCGACGATGCCGTAGCTGCCGGTCTGCTCGCGCGGCACCTCTTCCACCGCCACCACGCTGGCGCCGGTGGCCTGGGCCAGGTCGGCCATCTGCTTGAGCGCGCCGTCGCCGCCGCGGTTCCAGATCAGGTCGTCGGGCAGCATCACCGCGAAGGGTTCATCGCCCACCACCGGCCGGGCGCACAGCACCGCGTGGCCCAGGCCCAGGGCTTCGGCCTGGGTGACGAACACTGCGCGCACGTGCGGCGGCAGCACGCTGCGCACCAGCGCGAGCTGCTCGGCCTTGCCGGCCTTCTCCAGCTTCTGTTCCAGCTCGTAGGCCTTGTCGAAATAATCGGCCACCGCGTGCTTGTAGCGGTTGGTGACGAAGACCAGGGTGTCGCAGCCGGCTTCGATGGCCTCGTCCACGGCGTACTGGATCAGCGGCCGGTCGACGATCGGCAGCATTTCCTTGGGCACGGTCTTGGTGGCGGGCAGGAAACGCGTGCCCAGCCCCGCGACGGGGAAGACGGCCTTGCGGATGCGACGACTCATGCGACCTCCGTGTTTCGGGCCCGCAGTGTAACCGCCCCGGATGACGGTCCCGAGGGCCGCGGGCGCGCCGGCTCAGACCGGCAGCCGGCGCGCGATGCGGTCGGCGTTGGCCATCAGGGTCAGCGTATGCGCCTTGGCCGGCAGCACCGGCAGGCTGGCGCCGTCGATCACGTGCACGCCCGGCAGGCCCGCCAGCTCGCCGTCGAGGCGGCACTGGTGCGGCGCCGGGTCGGCCGCGTGCGGCAGGGTGCCGGCGTAGTGCAGGTCGGCGCCGGGCGCACCCGGGACAAAGCTGCCGGGCAGCATCCAGGCGCCGAGCCGGCGCAGGCCGCGGCCCAGGCGTGCGCGGGCCTGGTCCAGGGCCGCCGGCAGGTCCGGCGCCGCCCCCGGGCTCACCTGCATCGCCCCGTCGGGCCGCAGCCGCAGGCGATGGTCCGACAGCGCGCCGGGCAGGAACACGTTGCCCGCCAGGGTCGCCGGCAGCAGCGCCCGCAGCAGGGGCAGGCCGGCGCGTCGGCGCAGCGGAAGGTGCGGCAGGAAGGCCGAGACCGGCAGGCCGGCGGTCGAGAACAGGTTGCCGAAGGCCGGCCCGTGTTCGCCGCCCTCGAGCACGTAGGACAGCTGGGCCAGGCCGAAGGCCGGCGTGCGCGCCGCGCCCAGCGCGCGCGGCAGCAGCAGCAGGAAGGCCGCCATCGGGTTGGACTGCAGCCGCAGCGCCTCCGGCGGCGCCGGCAACGCGCGCCAGGCCAGGCGCGTGCTGGCCAGCGTGCCCGCCGCCAGCAGCACGCGCCGCGCCCGCAGCTGGCGCAGGCCGCCGGCGCCGGTGATGTCCAGCCACCAGCCGCCCTCGCCGTCCGGCCGCAGCTGCTGCACGCAGGCCCCGGATTCGTAGGTCACGCCCGGGTCGCGGACCAGGGCCTCGAGGTCGAAGGCCGCCGACCAGGTGGCGCGTCCCGCGCAGCCCCAGAGGCAAGTGCCCGACAGGTCACAGGCGGCGCGACCCGGGCGCGCCTCGCCCAGCACCGCCACCCGCGCCCGGCCCAGGCGCAGGCCGTCGGGCAGGCGCGCGCGCCGCTGCCAAAGCGATGCGTGCAGCGCGTCCAGGGGCAGCGCCGGCCCGCTGTCGGCATCGAGGCCGAAATAGGCCGACAGGGCATCGTCGCTGGCCCCGCTCAGGCCCATGCGGCGCGCGACGCGGGCATAGCCGGCGGCCATGCCCTCGGCGTCGGCGGCCAGCGCGCCCAGTTCCGCGGCGTCGAAGCGGGCCACGCCGCAGCCCCAGGCATTGGACAGGCCGCCCGGCGCCAGGGCGCCCACCAGCCGGAAGCCGGGATCCGCCTGCAGGTGGTTGGCCTCCGCGTAGCCGGCGAACACCGGGCGCAGTCCGGGCACCGACAGCTTGGGCGAGGCCTGGGCTTCGCCGGCCAGGCCTTCGCCCTGCTCGCCCACCAGCCAGCGCCACTGCCCGGCCTCGCGGGCGCGGTGTTCCAGGTACCGGCCCGGCGGCGGCAGGCGCACGCGCGCGTCGCCGGCCTCGAGCAGG
>JAYRTA010000126.1:0-5945 GCA_041919875.1 Arenimonas sp. | reverse complement strand
CTCTCGCCCGGCGACCAGCTGCAGGTGGACCAGTTCCGGTTCCTGATCGAGGCGCCGGGCCTGCCGCTGCGCGGCCACGCCAACACGGGCCGGCAGGCGGCCAATCCGCACACCCAGACGTCGCCGGCGGTGAAGGTGCCGATCGCGCGCGACCCGTCGCCCGCCGAATCCACGCCCGCCCCGGCGGGCCGCGGCCGCGACCCGGGTGCCCTGTGGTGGCTGATCGCGGCCGCCACCGTGCTGGCCGCGGCGATGACCGCCCTGCTGGTCTACGCGCCGCGCGCGGCCGGCTGAGGCCGCCGCGGTCTCCAGCGCCACCAGGCCCGCAGTCCCAGCAGCAGCGCCAGCACCGCGGCAAACAGCAGGGGCTCGCGCAGGTCCGACTTGACCAGCCAGACGAAGTGCAGCACCGCCAGCCCGGCGGCGGCGTAGACGGCCCGGTGCAGCTGTCCCCAGCGCCGGCCCAGGCGGCGCATCCAGCCCCGGGTGGAGGTGAGCGCCAGCGCGCACAGCAGCGCCCAGGCCAGGAAACCGACGGTGATGAAGGGGCGTTCGACCACGTCTTCCAGCAGCTGGGCCCAGTAGCTGCCCAGGTCCAGGACGACATACACCGCCAGGTGCAGGCTGGCGTAGAACCAGGCATACAGCCCGAGCAGGCGCCGGAACCGGATCGGCCAGGGCTGGCCCAGCAGCCGCCGGAGCGGGGTCATCGCCAGGCAGGCCAGCAGCAGGCGCAGGGCCCAGTCGCCGGTGGCGTGGGTCAGCGCCGCCACCGGGTCCGGGCCGAGCGCGCCGGCGCGCAGGGACCACAGCAACTGGGCCAGGGGCAACAGGGCCAGGGCGTGCGCCAGGGCCTTGAGACCGACCCAGCGCCAGTCCGGCCGGCTCAGAACCATTGCCGAAGGTCCATGCCCGCATACAGCGAGGCCACGTGTTCGCCGTAGCCGTTGAAGGACAGGGTGGGGATGCGCCGGGCCCAGAGGTTGCCGCCTTCGCCGGCGATGCGGCGCTCGCTGCGCTGGCTCCAGCGCGGATGCGGCACGTCCGGATTCACGTTCGAGTAGAAGCCGTATTCCGAAGGCTGGGACTGGTTCCAGCTGGTGGGCGGCATCTCCGACGTGAAGCGCAGGCCGACGATGGACTTGATGCTCTTGAAGCCGTACTTCCAGGGCACCACGAGGCGCAGGGGCGCGCCGTTCTGGTTCGGCAGGTCGCGGCCGTACATGCCGGTGGCGAGCAGGGCCAGGGGATGCATGGCTTCGTCGATGCGCAGGCCCTCGCGATAGGGCCAGTCCAGCACCGGCCAGCGGATGCCTGGCATCTGGTCGCGGTCGGCCAGGGTGGTGAAGGCCACGAAGCGGGCCTCCGGCCCCGGATCGAGGCGACGGATCACCTCGCGCAGCTCCACCCCGCGCCAGGGGATCACCATCGACCAGCCTTCCACGCAGCGCAGCCGGTAGATGCGTTCGACCATCGGCAGCCCGCCGATCAGGCTCTCCAGCGGCACCGGGCCACTGCGGGCGACATGCCCGCCGACCACCACCGACCACGGCGACGTGCGCAGGGTGTGCGCGGCCGCGGCCGGGTCGGCCTTGCCGGTGCCGAATTCGTAGAAATTGTTGTAGGCGCTGGCGTCCTCGAACCGGGTCCGGGGCTCGGACGTGGTGAAACCGCCCGGCCCGTCGGTGGGCGCGGCCAGGTCCAGGGCGACCTCGTCCTCGCCGCCCTCGGCGCAACCGCCCAGGCCCAGCAGGGGCGTGGCCATGCCGGCCATCAGCAGCCGGCGCCGGGCCCGGTAGACCGGTTCGGGCGTGACCTGGGATTCCGGGAGGTCGTAACGGGGGCGGCGGGGCATGGGGGTCTCCTTGGCGCCAGCCCGGGAATGGGCTGGCATACTGCTTTCCCTTGAGGCGGCCAGCGGGGAAAAGGATGCGCCTGGCGGAGGCATTCGCGTCGTCGGAAAGCGTGGTGGCGGTGATGCGCGCCGGCGACGGCGTGTTCCTCGATGTCAACGACGCGTTCGAGCGTAGCACCGGCTGGCGTCGCGACCAGGTGATCGGGCGCATCCCCAACGACTTCGGCCTGTGGGCCGACCCGGCCTTCCGTTCGCGGATCTGGAGCGAGATCCGCCAGCACCGCCGCGCGATCGCGCTCAATACCCGCATCTGCTGCGCCGACGGCCGCGAGCTGGCCGCCCGCCTGAGCTGCGAGTTCGCGCGCGAAGGCGATGAACCGGTGGTGTTCTGCCTGCTGTACCTGTTGCCGGACGCGCCGGCGGACGCCGGCCAGGAAGCCGACCACCGCCTGTACCGCTCGCTTTACCTGGCCGCGTCCGAGGGCATCTACCGCAGCCTGCCGGGCGGGGGCTTCCTGGACGTCAATCCGGCGCTGGCGCGGCTGCTGGGGTATGACTCGCCCGCGCAGCTGCTGCGCGAGGTCGCCCACGACGCCGCCGGCCTCTACGTCGACCGCCAGCACGCCGAGCGCGCCGCCCAGCTGCTGCGCGGCGGCGGTCGGCTCGAGCGCCAGCGGGCCCAGGTGCGCCGGCGCGACGGCGGCATCATCTGGATCAGCGAGAACGCCCGCGCCATCCGTGACGAGGCGGGCCAGGCCCTGTTCTTCGAAGGCTCGATCATCGACATCACCGCCCAGGTGGAGGCGGAACAGGCCCTGCGGCAGTCGCGGGCCCTGTACCAGGTGCTGGTCGAGAACAGCCGCGACGGCGTGTTCCTGATCCAGCGCGGCCGGGTCGTGTTCGCCAACGAGGCCATGGTCACGGTGCTGGGCTATGCCCCGGGCGAGATGAACGGCATCGAGTACATGAGCCTGGTGGACCCGGCCGACCGCTACGCCCAGGGCCAGCGCCGGGCGCACCGCGAGTCGGGATCGCGCGAACTGCAGGTTTACGAGGTGACCCTCGTCAGGAAGGACGGGCGTCGCATCCTGTGCGAGGTCCGTGCCGACGCGGTCGAATACCAGGGCGACATCGCGTCCACCGGCACCCTGCGCGACGTCACCGAGGAGCGCCGCCGGCAGCGCGCGGTCGAGGACGCCGAGCAGCGCTACCGCGAGCTGTTCCAGTCCTCGCCCGCGGGCCTGTTCCGCACCGACCTGGATGGCACCATCGTCGAGGTCAACCGGGTCCTGGCGCAGCTGCTGGGGTATGACGACCCCGACCACCTCAAGGCCTCGGTCTCGAACATGGTCGAGGTCTACGCCGACCCGGCCGACCGCGCCGAGCTGGTCGCCAAGGCCCTGCGCGAGGGCTCCTTCAGCCACTACGAAACCCGGGCGCGCATGCGGGACGGGCGCAGCAAATGGGTCAGCGTCGGCGTGCTGCTGATCCGCGACGCCCAGGGCCAGCCGGCGCACTTCACCGGCTCGGTGCTGGACATCGACGAGCGCCACGCCATCCAGCAGGCGCTCGCGCGCTCGGAAAGCAAGTACCGCACCCTGGTCGAACACAGCCAGGTCGGCGTGTTCATCATGCGTGGCGACCGCTACACCTATGTCAACCACGCCTTCGCCCGCATGCTCGGCCGCGACGAGCAGGACATCGAGGGCCGCGACTACCGGGAGATCATGGCGCCCGAGGCCGTCGCGGCCTCCGAGGAGCGCGACCGGCGCCGCCTGGCCGGCGAGGCCATCGCCAACGATTTCGAGACCTGCCTGCTGCACGCCGACGGCCGGCGCGTCTACGCGCGGGTCAGCATCGGCGCGGTGCCGCTGGATGGGGTCGAGCACCTCACCGGCACCGTGCTCGACACCACCCGCCAGCGCGAGGCCGAGGACCGGCTGCGTTTCCACGCCACCCACGATCCCCTGACCGGCCTGCCCAACCGGATGCTGTTCAACCAGCGGCTGGCGACGGCGATGTCGGGCGCCGGTCGGCGGGCGGCCGATGGCTATGCGGTGCTGTTCCTGGACCTGGACGGCTTCAAGTGGGTCAACGACAGCCTCGGCCACGGCGCGGGTGACCGGTTGCTGGTGCAGATCGCCCGCCGGCTCGAGGACACCCTGCTGCAGGACGTGCTGATCGCCCGCTACGGCGGCGACGAATTCACCCTGCTGCCCGACGGCCCCTGCGACCTCGACCGCGCGGTGGCGATCGCCCGCACGGTGCTGCGGGTGTTCGAACAGCCCTTCGAGGTGGCCGGCCAGCAGGTGTTCTCGGCCGCCAGCGTGGGCATCGTGGTCGGCCGGCGCGAGTACGAATCGCCCGACCAGGTGCTGCGCGACGCCGATACCGCGATGTACCGCGCGAAGGCGGCGGGCAAATCGGGCTTCGTGGTCTTCGACGAGGCCATGCACCAGGAGGCCCTGAGCCGCCTGCAGCTCGAAACCGACATCCGCCTGGCGCTCGAGCGCGGCGAGTTCCGCGTGCACTACCAGCCGATCGTGGACGTGGCCAGCGGGCGCATGGTCGGGGCCGAGGCCCTGGTGCGCTGGGAGCACCCGCTGCGCGGCCTGCTGGTGCCCTCGGACTTCCTGGCGGTGGCCGAGGAGACCGGCCTGATCGTCGAGATGGACACCTGGGTGCTGCGCGAGGCCTGCCGCCAGCTGGCCAGCTGGCGCCGCCGTTTCCCCGGGCGGGCCGATTTCGCCATGAACGTCAACGTGGACGAGAAGCAGATGGTCTCGGCGGAGATCGTCGAGGAAGTCTTTTCCCTGCTGCAGTCGCACGGCTTCCCGCCCGCCTGCCTGCGCCTGGAGGTCACCGAGACCGCTTTCCGCAGCGGCCGCGGCCAGGCCGAACAGCGCCTGCTCGCGCTCAAGGCCCTGGGCGTGGGCCTGGTGGTGGACGACTTCGGCACCGGCTATTCCTCGCTCGAATCCTTCGCGGCCTCGCCCTTCGATGCCCTGAAGATGGACCAGGTGTTCATCCGCGACATCGACCGCAATCCGCGCCACCGGGCCATCGTGCGCACGATCACCGGTTTCGCCGAGGAACTGGGCCTGGCCCTGACCGCAGAAGGCATCGAATCCGAGGCCCAGCGTCGCGTGCTGGTGGGGCTGGGCTGCCAGTTCGGCCAGGGCTACCTGTTCGCCCGGCCGCTGTCGGCGGAACAGTTCGAGCAATTGCTCCTCGAGGACCAGCGCATCGTCGGCTGACCCGTTCCGCGGCGCGAGAGCGCCGTGTTAGCCTGAATCCGCCACGCCCCGAGGTGAATCCATGTCACGCGCCTTCAATTTCAGCGCCGGCCCCGCCGCGCTGCCCGAACCCGTTTTGCGCCAGGTCCGGGACGAGATGCTGGAGTGGCAGGGCGAGCGCGCCTCGGTGATGGAAGTGAGCCACCGCGGCCAGGCCTTCATCGAATGCGCCGCCGCGGCCGAGCGCGACCTGCGCGAGCTGCTGGGCGTGCCCGACGACTACGCCGTGCTTTTCCTGCAGGGCGGCGCCACCACGCTGGCGGCCCTGTTGCCGATGAACCTGGCCGGCCCGGAGGCAACCGCCGATTACGTCCTGACCGGCCACTGGGGCGAAAAGGCCCTGGAGAACGCCCGCCCGCTGCTCAACACCCACGTCGCGGCCAGCGCCAAGGCCGGCGGTTACACCGACCTCCCGGACCCGGCCGGCTGGCAGCGAACGCCCGGCGCCGCCTTCCTGCACTACACGCCCAACGAAACCATCCACGGCGTCGAGTTCGCTTCGATCCCGGACGCCGGCGACGTGCCGCTGGTGGCCGACGTGTCCTCGAACTTCATGTCGCGCCCGCTGGAGGTGTCGCGCTTCGGCGTGCTCTACGGCGGCGCCCAGAAGAACCTCGGGCCCTCGGGCCTGTCGGTGGCCATCGTGCGCCGCGACCTGCTGGGCCGGCACGGCCGCGTGCTGCCCCCGATCTTCGACCTGCAGAACCAGGCCAGCAACGATTCGATGTTCAACACGCCGCCCACCTTCGCCTGGTATGTCCTGGGCCTGGTGCTGCGCTGGATGAAGGCCGAGG
>JAYRTA010000125.1:0-5962 GCA_041919875.1 Arenimonas sp. | reverse complement strand
TCGGATTACTCGTCGGCGGTGTTGCTGGCGTCGAGCGCGGCTTCGGCGTCGGCCACCAGCACGCGGTTGACTTCCTGCAGGTCGGACACCGAGATGGTGCCGCCGGCCTGCTTCAGGCGCAGCGTATTGACCAGGAAGGCGTGGCGGGCGCGGGCGTATTCGCGCTGGGCCTGGAACAGGGCCTGCTGGGTGATCAGCACGTCCACGATGGTGCGGGTGCCGACTTCCAGGCCGGCTTCGCTGGCCTCGTAGGCGGCCTGCGCCGACACCACCGACAGGCGGCGCGCCTCGACCTCGGCGACGCCCGCGCTGAGCGAGCGCTGGGCATTGCGGGTGACGCGCACCACCGAGCGGCGCTCCTGTTCGAGCACGTCGGCCACGGCGTCGCGGTTGTGCACGGCCTGGCGCACGCCCGACTGGGTGGCGCCGCCGGCGTACAGCGGCACGCTGAGGGTCACGCCCACCCGCTTGCTGACCTGGCCGTTGTCGTAGGAGGTGGTGCCGGGCGTCGGCGCGAAGATGTCGTTGGAGCCGTAGCCGGTGCCGTCGCTGTAGCCCGCGGTGAGGGCCAGCGAGGGCAGGTGGCCCGAACGCGCCGTGCCGATGTCCTTCTCGGCCGCCGACAGCGCGAGTTCGCGCGCCAGCAGGGTCGGGTTGTTCTCCATGGCGATCGAAACCCAGTCCTGCGAGAGCAGGTCGGTCGGCTCGGCCGGCTTGTAGTCGGCGGCCAGGCCCTGCAGGCCCTCGCCGCCGGTGCCGGTGATCTCGGCCAGGGCTTCGCGGGCGTCGTCGAGCGCGTTGGCGGCGGCGATGGTGTTGGCGCGGGCGGTGTCGTAGCG
Source organism: Arenimonas sp. (assembly GCA_041919875.1). Lineage (GTDB taxonomy): Bacteria > Pseudomonadota > Gammaproteobacteria > Xanthomonadales > Xanthomonadaceae > Arenimonas. The sequence continues at coordinate 5,123 of JAYRTA010000125.1, read as the reverse complement.
GGCGCGGGCCTCGTGCACGTCGGTGATCGGCGCCAGGCCGACCTCCAGGCGCTTCTCGGCTTGGTCGAGCTGGCGCTTGACCGAGCGTTCCTCGGCGCGCGAGGACGCCAGGGTCTCGATCGCGGTGAGCACGTTGAAGTAGGCGTCGGCGACGCGGACGATCAGGGCGTCCTGGGCGGCCTTGTACTCGGCCTCGGACTGCGCGGCGCGGAAGCGCGCGGCGCCCAGGCGGGTGTAGTTGCCGTGGTCGTAGAGGCTCTGGCGCAGGTTCACGCCCCATCCGCGCGAGGTGGATTCGCTTTCGGACTCCGACGGCGGCTGCACCACGGTGCCGAAGGCCTGCGAGCCGGAGTTCTCGCTGCGGGTGCGGCTCCAGCTGACTTCGCCGTTGAGCTGGGGCAGCAGCGCGGCGCGGTTCTGCACCACGCCCTCGCCCTGGGCCAGGCTGCGCGATTCGGCGGCCTGCAACTGCGGGTCGCTCTGGCGGGCCAGTTCGTAGGCCTGCATCAGGTCGGTCGCGCCGGCGGTGCCGGCCAGGCCGGTCAGCAGGATCGCGAAGGTGAGGGGACGGAGGCTCAGGCGCATGGGGTGGGTCCTGGGATCAGAGAGTGAAGCCCGGCACCGGCGCGGCGCCGTGCAGGTAGGGGATGTCGGTTTCGAACAGGCTTTCGCGCAGCAGGCCTTCGCCGTCGCGGGTGATCAGCAGCGCTTCCTGCACCGGCGAATCGCCGTGCACCACGAACAGGCGGCCGCCCGGGCGCAGCCAGTCGGCGAAGCGCTCGGGACGGGTGGCGACCGCGCCGGTGAGGCAGATCGCGTCGAACGCGCCCGCGGGCTGCCAGGCGAACACGTCGGCGGTTTCGAGCCGGACGTTGGTGACGGCGTCCGCGGCGAGGCGGGCCCGGGTGCGTTCGACGAAGTCGGCGTGACGGTCGATGCTGACCACCTCGCGCGCCAGGCGCGCCAGGCAGGCGGTGATGAAGCCCGAGCCGGTGCCCACTTCCAGCACCTGGTCGCCGGGCGAAAGCGCCAGCGCCTGCAGCATGCGGCCTTCGAGCACGGGCTTCATCATGGACTCGCCGTGCTCGAGCGGCAGCGGCAGGTCGGCGAAGGCCAGCTTGCGGTGGCGCGCCGGCACGAAATCCTCGCGCGGGACCGTCATCAGGGTCTCGAGCACGCGCGGGTCGAGCACGTCCCAGGGACGCACCTGCTGTTCGACCATCGCGAATCGGGCCTGCTGGAAATCAATGCTCATGACGGCTAAATCCTTGATGCACAAGGGTCGTGATTCTACGCCCCGGGGCCGTCCCCCGGAAGGCGCGGGGCCCCGGGAAACGGCGTCGGTTGCGTCGGGAAACGTCGCGACCTGCAGGCCCTCGGGCCGTGCACGGGCAGGATGCTGGCCGCGCGTGAAGGCTCCGTAGTGCCATTAGTCACCGGAACCCGGGCCGCGCGGGGCTGGCGTTCAGGCGCTGCGCAGGCCATGGCCGTAGGCGCGCAGGAACAGGTCAACGGTGGCCTCGACGTGGCGTTTGACCTGCGCCTCGTCGTAGCGCTCGGGGCAGCCGCAGAGCAGTCGCGCGTGGTACTCGCCCTTGAGCAGGCAGAAGAACTGCGAGGCGGCCAGGGCCGGGTCGGCGATGCGCAGGTGCCCGGCCTCGACCTCGGCGCGCAGGAACCCCGCGAAGGCCTCCTGGGTGCGCTTGGGGTCGGCTTCCCAGAACATGCGCGGCAGGTGCGAATCCTCGGGCAGCTGGCGGGCCATGATCCGGTGCACGGACACCGCTTCGTCGCTGGTGATCAGGCGGAAGAAGGCCTGCGCGATGCGCAGCAGGCGCTCCCGGGTCGGGCCGGTGTTCTTCTGGGCCCCGAACAGGTCCGGGGGCAGCAGGTCCTCGCACTTGGCCTTCACGGCCTCCACGAACAGGGTGTCCTTGTCCTGGAAGTGGCTGTAGACGGTGAGCTTGGAGACACCGGCGGCCTGGGCGATCGCGTCCATGCTGACCCCGTCGTAGCCGCGGGCGGGGAAGAGGACCTTGGCGGCCTCGAGGATGGCGGCGCGCTTCTCGAGGTCCTTGGGACGGCCCGGCAAAGGCGGCTGGCGGGGGCTGGCGGTCATGGGCGAAATTATTATTGAACTCCGGAGTTGAGTAAAGATAGTATACCGGCGGTTCAATAATTTCCTGACTCCCGCATGAGCGCCCAGGCCATGGTTTTCCGCATGTTTCTGCTGGCCGGGCTGCTTGCCCTGGCCGCCTGTTCCGGTGATGGCGAGGCCGAGGCCCGCGCCCGGCCCGCCCTGGTGGTGCCGGCCCGCGCCGGCGGCGAGGGCGTGAGCGCCTTCGCCGGCGAGGTCCGCGCCCGGCACGAGCCGGTGCTGTCCTTCCGCATCGGCGGCAAGCTGGCGAAGCGCCACGTCGACGTCGGCGAGCGGGTGCGCAAGGGCCAGGCCCTGGCGGAACTCGATGGCTCCGACGTCGGCCTGCAGCTCGAATCGGCCCGCGCCCAGCTGGCGTCGGCCGAGGCGGACCTGGCCCTGGCCAAGTCCGAGCTCGATCGCTACCAGAGCCTGCTCGACCGCCAGCTGGTCAGCCGCTCGCTCTACGACGCCCGCGTCTCCGCCCACCAGGCGGCGCTGGCCCGCGTGCGCCAGGCGAAGGCGCAGGCGGCGGTGTCGGGCAACCAGGCGGGCTATGCGGTGCTGACGGCGCCGGCCGATGGCGTCATCGCCCAGCGCCTGGTCGAGGCCGGGCAGGTGGTCGCCGCGGGCCAGGCGATCTACGTGCTGGCCGAGGACGGCGAGCGCGAAGTCGCGATCAGCCTGCCCGAACAGGTGGCCGCGGACTTCACGCCCGGCCGGCCCCTGGCGGTCGAGCTGTGGTCCCTTCCCGGCAAGCGTTTCCCCGGCCGCGTGCGCGAAGTGGCGCCGGCCGCCGATGCCCAGGCCCGCACCTTCGCGGCGCGGGTGGCCTTCGATGCCGGCGATGCCCGGGTCGAGCTGGGCCAGAGCGCGCGCGCCTACGCCAGCGGCGGCGGGGGCCCCCGGGGGGTGGGGCCCCTGGCGGCGCTGGCGGCGCGGGACCAGGCGCCGGCGGTGTGGGTGGTGGACCCGGCGACGGGCGCGGTCGCGCTGCGCGCGATCACCATCGGCCCCTACGGCGAGACCGAGGTGCCCGTGCTGTCGGGCCTGGACGAGGGCGAATGGGTGGTGGCCGCCGGCGTGCACCTGCTGCTGGAAGGCCAGAAAGTGAAGCCGGTGGACCGCGACAACCGCCCGCTTGCCGCGCCCTCCGCGCGCGAGGACTGAGCCCGCGCCATGGCCGCCGACTTCAATCTCTCCGCCTGGGCCCTGCGCAATCGCTCGCTGGTGCTCTACGCCATGCTGGTGCTGGGCCTGCTGGGCATCTTCAGCTACCAGAACCTGGGCCAGTCCGAAGACCCGCCCTTCACCTTCAAGATCATGGTCGTGCGCACCCTCTGGCCCGGCGCGACCGCCGAGGAAGTGGCGCGCCAGGTCACCGATAGGGTCGAAAAGGAGGTGATGGAGACCGGGCGCTACGAGTTCGTGCGCAGCTACTCGCGCCCGGGCGAGTCGCTGGTGATGCTGATGTCGCGCGATTCGATGGTGTCGAGCGAGCTGCCCTCGCTCTGGTACGACGTGCGCAAGAAGGTCGGCGACATCCGCCACACGCTGCCGCAGGGCGTGGTCGGGCCCTTCTTCAACGACGAGTTCGGCGACACCTTCGGCAACATCTATGCGCTCTCGGGCGAGGGTTTCGACTACGCCACGCTCAAGGACTACGCCGAGCGCATCGAGCTGGAGCTGCACCGGGTGCAGGACGCGGGCAAGATCGAGCTGCTCGGCCTGCAGGACGAGAAGATCTGGATCGAGCTGTCGAACGTGAAGCTGGCCACCCTGGGCCTGCCGCTGGAGGCCGTGCAGCAGGCGATAGACCAGCAGAACGCCATCGCCCCCGCCAGTTTCTTCGAGACCGCCACCGACCGCGTGCAGTTGCGGGTGAGCGGCCGCTTCGACAGCGTCGAGCAGATCCGCGATTTCCCCATCCGGGTCGGCGACCGGACCTTCCGGCTGGGCGACGTGGCCGACGTGCGGCGCGGATTCGCCGACCCGGCGGCGCCCCGCATGCGCTTCATGGGCCGCAACGCCATCGGCATCGCCGTGTCCATGCGCAGCGGCGGCGACATCATCCGACTGGGCGAACGCCTGGACGCGGAGTTCGCGCGCCTGCAGCAGAACCTGCCGGTGGGCATGGTGCTTGAGAAGGTCAGCGACCAGCCCAAGGCCGTGCGCACCGGCGTGGCCGAGTTCGTGCGCGTGCTCACCGAGGCCGTGCTGATCGTGCTGGTGGTGAGCTTCTTCTCGCTGGGCTTCCGCACCGGGCTGGTGGTGGCGCTGTCCATCCCGCTGGTGCTGGCGATGACCTTCGCGGCGATGGACCATTTCGGCATCGGCCTGCACAAGATTTCGCTCGGCGCGCTGGTGCTGGCGCTGGGCCTGCTGGTGGACGACGCCATCATCGCCATCGAGATGATGGCGGTGAAGATGGAGCAAGGCTACGACCGCCTGCGCGCGGCGGCCTTCGCCTGGCAGTCCACGGCCTTCCCGATGCTCACCGGTACGCTGGTGACGGCGGCGGGCTTCCTGCCGATCGCCACCGCGGCCTCGAGCACCGGCGAATACACCCGGTCGATCTTCCAGGTGGTCACCATCGCGCTGCTGCTGAGCTGGATCGTGGCGGTGGTGTTCATTCCCTACCTGGGCGACAAGCTGCTGCCGGCGCCGCGGCGCCACGACGACGGCCAGGCCCACGACCCCTACGCCACGCCGTTCTACCAGCGCTTCCGCGGCTGGGTGGCGGCCTGCGTGCGCTGGCGCAAGTCGGTGCTGGTGGTGACGGCGCTGGCCTTCGTGGTCGCGCTGGCGATGTTCCGGTTCGTGCCGCAGCAATTCTTCCCCTCGTCCACCCGGCTGGAGCTGATGGTGGACCTGGAACTGGCCGAGGGCGCCTCGCTGCAGGCGACCGAGGCGGTGGCGCGCCGGCTGGAGGAGAAACTGGCCGGGCGCGAGGACGTGGAGAGCTTCGTGGCCTACGTGGGCACCG
>JAYRTA010000124.1:0-6015 GCA_041919875.1 Arenimonas sp. | reverse complement strand
CAGCGGCCGGATCACCGTCGGCATTTCCGACCACGCCCAGGGCCTGCTCGGCGACCTGGTCTACGTCGAGCTGCCCAACGTCGGCGACAGCGTCGAGCAGGGCGGCGCCAGCGCCGTGGTCGAGTCGGTCAAGGCCGCCTCGGACGTCTACGCCCCGGTCGCCGGCAAGGTGGTCGAGGTCAATTCGGCCCTGTCGGACAAGCCCGAAACGATCAACGAGGACGCCTACGGCGAGGGCTGGCTGTACGTGCTCGAGCCCAGCGATCCCGAGCAGCTCAACGAGCTGCTCTCCCCCGACGACTACGCCCAGCTGCTGGAGGACGAGGGCCACTGACGGCCATTCGTTCCCTGCGTTCGACCACACCGGCCGCCTCGTGCGGCCGGTGTCGTTTCCGCCGTCGGCAAGGCGCGCGACGGTCGCCCGGAAGGCCGTCGCACGCCCGCCGGGCGGTGGCAATTCCGCGCAGTTCGGCGTTTTGCGGTGCCACATCGGCCGGTTCCGGGCCGTTCCCCGCGCACCGCGGAACCGGCGCCGGCGATGCGTCCGGCGGCGCGCCGGCGCACGCATCCGGTGCCGCGAAGAACGCCGATGCATTTCTCGCGGAGGCTTTTTTCCCGATGTTTTTTCGCGCGCGCTTTCCCGCGGCGCGGTCGAGCGCGTTCTTCCTACCCGCCGTCGCGGCGGCGTCCGCACCGGCATCGGCATTCGCCCCTTGAAAAATAATTGCCGGGACTTGTTGACATCGAAAATTTCCGTGGATAGCTTTCGCCCAGCAAATGTCAACACCGGTAGCGAGTGATCAACGGCGATTCGAAAACGCGGGCCACCTCCAGGAACACCACCCCGAAATTCGACAAGGTGGGTCAGGGCACACATCCCTCCGCGAAATCGCCTTCCGCTGCCAGCGACACCCCTGAATCCCACGCCCGGGCCGGTCATGGTCCGGGCGTATTCGTTTGCGGCGCCGCCCCGCGCCGCGTCCCATCCGTCCGCCCCGCATCCTGCGTGGCGGCGGTACGCCCCGGGATCCTCCCGGCGGCGATGCCTTTGTGACTGGGCAGTCCCAAAGCCAACTGACGAGGAGTTGACCATGGCTACGAAGAAAGCTGCGAAGAAACCGGCCAAGAAGGCCGCCAAGAAGTCCGTGAAGAAGGCCGCCAAGCCGGCCAAGAAGGCCGCGAAGAAGGCCGTGAAGAAGGCTGCCAAGAAGGTCGCCCGCAAGCCGGCCAAGAAGGCCGCGAAGAAGACCGTGAAGAAGGCTGCCAAGAAGGTCGCCAAGAAGCCGGCCAAGAAGGCCGCCAAGAAGTCCGTGAAGAAGGCTGCCAAGAAGGTCGCCAAGAAGCCGGCCAAGAAGGCCGCCAAGAAGTCGGCCAAGAAGGCCGCCAAGAAGCCGGCCAAGAAGGCCGCCAAGAAGGCTGCGAAGAAGCCCGCCAAGAAGGCTCGCAAGCCGGCCGCCAAGAAGTCGGCCCCGGCCATGCCGGCCGCCCCGGTTGCACCGGCGCTGTAAGGCGCCTCCAGGAACCAGGTCTGGACTCTCTCCCCGTGTTGCCCAGGCGGGGAGGGAGACTTTAAGCAAAGGCAAGAAACACGACGCCGGCCCCTGGGCCGGCGTTCGCGTTTCCGGCGTCGTCGCTTTCGCAGGTTCGCCGCCGCCACCCGCACCCGGGATCGGGTCGCCGGTGGTGCCGCCCCGGCTGGCGTCGCCGGCTAGCGTCGCCGGCGCGGCCGCGGGGCCGGCTGCGGCGTGATCCAGTCCTTGCGCGGCAGTCCCAGCGCCAGGTCCATGGCCGTGGGCATCAGGCCCCAGGGCACGTTCGATTCGCTGTTCCAGAGCACCACGATGCCCAGGTCGCGGTCGGGCAGGAAGGCGGCCAGCGCGCGGTAGCCCTGGACCGCACCCGCGTGGAAGACCAGGGTGTGGCCGCTGTAGTCGTAGATGCGCCAGCCCAGGCCGTAGTGGGCCGCGCGCAGGCGCTCGCCGCGCCAGCCGGTGCCGCGGATCTCGCTGGGCGTCTCGACGATCGGCGTGCGCACCTCGGCCAGGACGTCCGGCGGCAGCACGTCGGGGCGATGGCCCGTCTGCGCCACCAGCCACTGGGCCATGTCGCGGATGCTGGCGTTGACGCCCGCGGCCGGCGGCACGCGGTAATAGTTTTCCTTGGGCCGCACCGGCACCCAGGTGCCGCCGGTGCGCACGTGCGGGCGCGCCCAGCTGGGGCTGGCCTCGAGTTCGGCCCGGCCGTAGGTGGCCCCGTACATGCCGAGCGGATGGAACAGGCGCTTGGCCACCTGGTGGTCGTAGAAGTCCCCGGTGGCGGCGAACACCAGGTCCCCGACCAGGCTGAAGGCGATGTTCTGGTAGGCGTAGCACTCGCCGGGGCTGCAGGTGAGCGGCGCCTGCGAGAGTTTTTCGGCCAGCAGCGGGTAGGGCTGGTCGGCCTCGAGGTCGCGGTCGTAGGTGTTGTAGGCCAGGCCGACGCGGTGCGCGAGCAGGTCGCGCACGGTCAGGCGCTGCGCGCCCTGCATGTCCTGCAGGCGGAAGGCCGGCAGCTGGCCGGTGATCGGCGCGTCCCAGGACATCGCGCCCTCGCGCACCAGCAGCGCGGTGAGCGTGCCGGCGAAGGCCTTGGACAGCGAGGCGACGCGGAAGGACGTGTCCACCGTCGCCGGCTCCAGCGTCTTGCTGTCGACCACGCCCCAGGCGTTGAGCGAAACCACCTTGCCATCCTCGACGATGGCCATCGCCAGGGCCGGGATGCGGCCGATCGTGACCACCTCCTGCGCCTTGCGCTCCATTTCCCGGGCGCCGGCGGCGAAACGCGGCGGTGGCTCGGCCGCGCCGGCGGCCAGGGTGAGGCCGAAAGCGAGGGCGGCGACGGCCAGGCGGACGGGGCGGGGGAGTGTGACGGGGCTGGCTTTCTTGCGTGGCATGGGCGCGGTAGGCTTGCGATACGGCTGCATTCTAGCGCGGGCGCCGCGCGGTGGCCTCGATTCCACGGGGGGCGTGATGATCGGATTGATCGTAGTGGTCGTGCTTGCCGCCGTCGTGCTGTTCTGGGCGGTCGGCGTCTACAACGGGCTGGTGACCGCCCGCAATGCCTTCAAGAACGCGTTCGCGCAGATCGACGTGCAGCTCACCCGCCGCCACGACCTGATCCCGAACCTGGTCGAGGTGGCCAAGGGCTACCTCAAGCATGAACGCGAGACGCTCGAGGCCGTGATCCAGGCGCGCGCCGCCGCGGTGAGCGGCCTGGCGGCGGCCAAGGCCCAGCCGGGCGAGGGCGCCGCGATGGCCCAGCTGGGCAGCGCAGAAAGCGGCCTGGCCGGTGCGCTGTCGCGCCTGATGGTGGTGGCCGAGGCCTACCCGGACCTGAAGGCGAACCAGAACATGGCCCAGCTCAGCGAGGAGCTCTCCTCGACCGAGAACCGGGTCGCGTTCGCGCGCCAGGCCTACAACGACAGCGTGATGGCCTACAACAACCGGCGCGAGGTGTTCCCGGCCAACCTGGTCGCGGGCATCTTCAACTTCGCCGCGGCGGCCCTGCTCGAGATCACCGAGCCGGCCAAGCGCGAGGCGCCGAAGGTCTCGTTCTGACCGGCTTGCCCGCGCCGGTGCGCGGGCGGCCCAGGGGGTGGGCATGAATTTCTTCGCGCGCCAGGACCAGGTCCGGCGCCAGTCCCGCCGGCTGGTCCTGCTGTTCGTGCTGGCGGTGGCGGCCATCGTGGTGGCGGTGAACCTGGCGGTCGTGGTCGGCTACGGCGCCACCGCGGGCGGCCTGCTGCCGCTGCCGATGATGGGGCTGGCGACGCTGGGGACGCTGGGCGTGATCGGCCTGGGGTCGGCCTTCCGGATGGCCGAACTGCGCGCCGGCGGCGCCGCGGTGGCGCGCAAGCTCGGCGGCACCCTGGTGGCGCCCGACGCCCGCGACCCGCACTACCGGCGCCTGCGCAACGTGGTGGAGGAGATCGCGATCGCCTCGGGCGTGCCGGTGCCGCAGGTGTTCGTGCTGGAAGAGGAAACCGCGATCAATGCCTTCGCCGCCGGCTACGCGCCGGGCGACGCGGCGATCGCGGTCACCCGCGGCGCGCTCGACCGGCTCAACCGCGACGAGCTCCAGGGCGTGATCGCGCACGAGTTCAGCCACGTGCTCAACGGCGACATGCGCCTGAACATCCGGCTGATGGGCGTGCTGTTCGGCATCCTGGTGCTGGCGGTGATCGGCCGCAAGGTGCTGGTGCACGGCGGCCGCGGCAGCCGCAACGCCAAGGGCACGCTGCCGGTGCTGCTGGCGGCGCTGGTGCTGATGCTCGTCGGCTACCTGGGCCTGCTGTTCGGCCGCCTGATCAAGGCCGGCGTCAGCCGGCAGCGCGAATTCCTGGCCGATGCCTCGGCGGTCCAGTTCACCCGCCAGACCCGCGGCCTGGCCGGCGCGCTCAAGAAGGTGGCCGGGTTGCCGACGGGTTCGAAGCTCGCCAGCGGCGATACCGAAGAGGTGGCGCACATGCTGTTCGGCGATGGCGTGGGCTATTCCTCGCTGTTCGCCACCCACCCGCCGCTGCTGGCGCGCATCCAGGCCCTGGAGCCGTCCTTCAAGGCCTCGGCCCTGCCCGACCTGCAGGCGCGCTGGGCGATGTCGCCGCCCAATGGCCTGGACGAGGACGTCGCCCTGGGCCTGCACGAAGGGGGCGGCGCCGGGGGCAAGGGCCCGCCGCCGCTGCCGGCCGCCGGCAGCGAACTGGGGCTGTCGCCGCCCGCGGTCGCGGCCCAGGTGGGGGCGCCGCGCGCGGACGACTACCAGCGCGCCAGCGCCCTGGTGCAGGCGATCCCCGAAATGCTGCGCGAGGCCGCCCGCGAACGCGACGAGGCCCTGCCGCTGCTGCTGGGCCTGCTGCTCGATGCCGGCGGCGCGGTGCGCGAGCGCCAGGTCTACGAACTCTCGGCGCGCCAGGACGCCCGCATCGCGCGCCAGGCGGTGGACTACGCGGACCGGGTGAACGAGCTGCCGCGGCTGCTGCACCTGCCGCTGGCGGCGATGGCGATGCCGGCGCTACGCAAGCGCCCGCGCGCGGAGCTCGAACGATTCATCGAGACCTGCTACGCGCTCAGCCACGCCGACGGCAAGCTCAGCCTGTTCGAATACTGCCTGGGCCGGCTGCTGCAGGTGCAGGTGGCCGATGCACTGGCGCCCGCCCGCGCCGGCGCGCCCGGCCGTCGCCGCCTGCTCGAGGCCGCGCCCACCGCGACCGCGCTGATGGCCGTGCTCGCCCAGGCCGGCCATGCCAACCCCACCGACGCCCGCCGGGCCTACCTGGCGGCGATGTCGCGGGTGTTCCCGCGGCTGGAGGCCCCGTATTCCCCGCCCGCCGACCTGCAGCGGGCGCTGGACGAGGCCTGGCCGGTGCTCGACCAGGTCGAGCCGCTGGGCAAGGAGCTGCTGGTCGAGGGCCTGGTGGCGGCCGTGAGCCACGACGGCAAGGTGACGGTGGAAGAGGCCGAGCTGCTGCGCGTGGTCTGCGCCACGCTGCACTGCCCGCTGCCGCCGATGCTGGAAGTCTGAGCCGCCCTCAGGCGGCGCGGCCGCGGATCAGGTCCGCGGCGCGCTCGGCGATCATCATCGTCGGTGCATTGGTATTGCCGCCCACCAGGCGCGGCATCACCGAGGCATCCACCACGCGCAGGCCGCGCACGCCCTTCACCCGCAGCTGCGGGTCCACCACCGTGTCCGCGGCGGCCGGGTCGCCCATGCGGCAGGTGCCGACCGGGTGGTAGATGGATTCGGCCTTGCGGCGGATGAAGTCGACCAGGCCCGCTTCGTCCTGGACGCCGGCGCCGGGGAAGACTTCCTCGCCGCGGAAGGGCGCGAACGCCGGCTGGGCCAGGATCTCGCGCGACAGCCGCAGGGCCTCGAGCATCACCTTCAGGTCGAAGCCCTCGGCATCGCTGAGATAGGCGGCCTCGATGCGTACCTTGTCGGCCGGCGAGGCGCTGGCCAGCGACAGCCGGCCGCGGCAGC
>JAYRTA010000123.1:0-6015 GCA_041919875.1 Arenimonas sp. | reverse complement strand
CCTTCTCGGGCACCGGATTCACCAATCCGCGGCCCCAGCTGTACGGCTACTGCGCGTTGCCGGCGTCCGCCAGCGCCTGCAACGGCAAGGTCATCGGCCTGTGGAACTTCACCGTCGGCGGCTCCGGCCAGTCCGACCCCACCGATTCCGATGGCCATGGCACGCACGTGGCGTCCACGGCGGCCGGCAATCCCTTCACGGTCAGCGGCCTGACCTTCTCGGGCGTGGCCCCGCGGGCCCACCTGATCGCCTACAAGGCCTGTCCCGACGACAGCTGCCTGGGCTCGGCCCTGCTGGCCTCGATCGATCGCGCCACCCAGGACGCGGTGGACGTCATCAATTATTCGATCGGCGGAGGCGCCACCGATCCCTGGGCCACCGTCACGTCCGCCGGCCTCGATGACGAGGAGGCGTTCCTCGGAGCGCGCGAGGCAGGCATCTTCATCGCCGTTTCCGCCGGCAACGAAGGCCCGAACCCGGGCACCGTGGGCGGCCCCAGCAATTCCCCCTGGGTGATGAGCGTCGCGGCGGCCACCCACAACCGCAATGGCCTCGCCACGGCCGACGTGCTGGCCTCCTTCAGCAGCCGCGGTCCGGTCGTTCCCTTCAACGTGCTCAAGCCCGACGTGACCGCCCCGGGCGTGGCGATCGTGGCCGCCACGCACACCAATACCACCGGCACCGCCAACCTCAGCGGCACGTCCATGGCCGCTCCGCATGTCGCGGGTGCGGCGGCCCTGATCAAGTCCACGCGGCCGGCCTTCACCGCCGACCAGCTGGTGTCGGCCCTGAGCCTGACCGCCCGCCCGGTGGTGCGACTGACCGCCGGCGGCACCCTGGCGCATTCGCACGAGCAGGGCGCCGGCCGCATCGACGCCTCGCTGGCCGTCAATGCCGCGGCCTACCTGGAAGTGCCCGCGAACGCCTTCCGCAATGCCCGGGCGAACATCTACACGGGCGGCGCCGACGCGCTCAACACGCCCACCCTGACCCACGCCGGCTGCTTCCGCACCTGCAGCTTCACCCGCAGCATCAAGCTGATGCCGGGCGCGCCATCGACGACCTATTCGGTGCAGGTCAACCTGCCGGCCGGCGCATCCATGACCCCGTCGGCCGCCAGCATCACCCCCGACGCGGACGGCGAGACCCTGGTGTTCAACCTCGACGTGGACAACCCGGCGCTGGTCGGGCAGTGGCTGCGCGGCGACGTCACCCTGGTCAATACCTCGGGCAACGGCCGGCCCAACCTGCGCCTGCCCGTGACCGTGTACGTCAACCCCTTCGCCAACGAGGCGTCCGTGCCGGCCACCCAGGCGATCAGCGCGGCGACCGAACGCGGCTTCGTGGACATCAACCTGGGCGGGATGGTGCCGCTGAACGAGGCGCGCTTCGTCGCCACCAACCTGGTTGCGCCGACGGTGTCGACCGTCAACATCACGGTGGACCCGACGCCGAACGAGGCGTACGACAACGTCTCGTCCAACAACATTTCCCTGGTGACGATCCCGGCCAGCGCGAGCCCGGTGCGCTACCGCCTGCGCGCCTCGACCACGGCGGCCAGCCCGGACATCGACCTGTTCGTGGGTCGTGACGCCAACAGCAACAACCTGCCCAGCCAGTCCGAGGAGCTCTGCTACTCCGCCAGCGCGGGCTCCAACGAGGTCTGCGACATCATCGTGACCAGCGAGGCGGTCGCCAGGAACTACTGGGTCATGGTGCAGAACTACAGCGGTCCGGGCACCAATGTCCGGATCGAGCGCGTGGCCATTCCCCTGACGGCCGGCACCGACGGCCGCCTGGTGGCCTCCGGCCCGGGCCGGGTCCCCGCCACCACGCCCTACCGGGTCCGCCTGGGTTACGACGACGCGAGCGCGGTCCAGGGCGACGTGCGTTACGGCGCGCTGCTGATCCAGGGCACGCCGGGCAATACGGTCTACGAACTGCCCGTGAGCTTCAGCCGGACCTCCAGCAACCTCGCGCCGTTCGCCCTCGCGCCCGGCGTGCCGCGCAGCTATACGCTCGCGGCGGGCGTGGCCCACGAAACCCTGGTGTTCGACGTGCCGGCCAACGCCACGTCGGTGACCTTCAGCACTCAGGGCACGGGCAGCGTATCGCTCTACGCCGCGCGGGTGGGCTCGCCGACGTCGCCGGTGGTCGCGCTTGCGCCGGCCCGCAACGCCCCGGGCGTGATCGCGGCCACCGCGGCCGGCGCCAACCAGAGCATCACGGCCACGGTCGCGGCGGGCACCTTGCAGCCGGGCCGCTGGTACGTGACGCCGGTCAACACCGGCGGCACCGCGGCGACGGTGAACGTGCAGGCCACCATCAACAGCGTCGGTTCGGCGCTGCCGCTGACGCCGGGCTCGTACTACAACGCCTCGCGCGGTGGCCATGGCGTGTTCATCTATCCCTCGGCGTCCGAGCTGGTGATGCTCTGGTACACCTACCTGCAGGACGGCACGCCCACCTGGTACTACGCCCAGGGTCCGATCCCCACGGCCCACGGCGTGTGGAACGGCACGCTCTACCGCAGCGCCTGGGATGGTGATTCCAACGTGCTGGTGCAGGTTGGCAATGCGGTGCTGGCACCGCAGACGGCCGATACCTTCAGCCTCTCCTACAACCTCGATGGCTTCACCGGCGTGGAGCCGATGACCTTCTTCCTGAAGGGCTGCCCGTCGGTGTCGGGCACGCCGCTCAACGTCAGCGCGCACTGGTTCGCGCCGGCCAAGCCCGGCTACGGCTACAGCGTCCAGGTGAACCCGAACTACGAGTTCCTGGCGACCTTCGTCTACGACGGCCTGGGCTTCCCGCGCTTCCTCACCGCCGAGCGCGGCGGCGCCTTCCAGGCCGGCACCAATCCGGTGGACATGTCCCAGCTGCAGGGCTTCGCCCCCCTGGGTGCCTACGTGGCGCCGACCCGCAGCACGGTCGGCACGCTGACGCGCAGCTACGGCGTTTCCACCATCAATACGATCAGCGCCAACGCCACCTTCACCAATGGCGTCCCCGGCAGCTGGAGCGAGAACGCCAGCGTGAGCGCGCTGGGCAGCACCCAGGGCTGCACGCCCTGATCCTGCCCGCCGTCGCGGCACCTTCCGGGCGGCCCTTCGCGGGGCCGCCCTTTTTCTTGCGCAGCCGGGCGGCATAATCGCGCCAGCCCCGTCGGAAACAGTGCATGACTCCCCAGACCAAGCTGCCCAAGGTGGGCACCACCATCTTCACCGTGATGAGCCAGTTGGCGCTGGAGCACCAGGCCGTGAACCTGGGCCAGGGTTTCCCGGACTTCGAGGTGCCGCGCCGGCTGGTCGACGCGCTGGCGCGGGCGATGGCCGAGGGCCGCAACCAGTACGCGCCGATGACCGGGGTGCCCGCGCTGCGCCAGGCGATCGCGGAAAAAACCCTGGACTGCTACGGCCGCGCGGTGGACGCCGATGCGGAAGTGACGGTGACCAGCGGCGCCAGCGAGGCGATCTTCGATGCCGTGCTGGCGCTGGTGCGTCCCGGCGAAGAAGTGATCGTGCTCGACCCGTGCTACGACTGCTACGAGCCGGCGATCGACCTCGCCGGCGGCGTGCCGGTGCACGTGCCCCTGGACCCCGCGGATTTCTCCGTGGATTGGCAGCGCGTGCGCGATGCGATCACGCCTCGCACGCGCATGCTGATGGTCAACTCCCCGCACAATCCGTCCGGGGCGATGTTCGGCGAGTCCGACATCCGCGCGCTGCACGAACTGCTCGAGGGCACCGGCATCGTGCTGCTGTCGGACGAGGTGTACGAGCACATCATCTTCGATGGCCGCCGGCACGAAAGCGTGCTGCGCTACCCGGCGCTGGCGGCGCGCGCGGTGGTGGTCTCGAGCTTCGGGAAAACCTATCACTGCACCGGCTGGAAGATCGGCTACGCGATCGCGCCGCCGGCGATCAGTGCCGAAATCCGCAAGGTCCACCAGTACAACACCTTTTGCAGCTTCGCCCCGGCGCAGTGGGCCTTCGCCGAGATGATCCGCGAGGATCCGGCGCACCACCGCGACCTCGGCGGCTTCTACCAGGCCAAGCGCGACCGGTTCCGGCAGCAGCTGCTGGGCACGCGCCTGCGGCCGCTGCCGGTGCCGGGCGGTTATTTCCAGCTGGTGGATTACTCCGCGGTGAGCGACCTGCCCGATGCCGAGTTCTGCCGCTGGCTGACCGTGGAGAAGGGCGTGGCGGCGATCCCGCTGTCGCCCTTCTACGCGCAGCCGCCGGCCGGGCAACGCCTGGCGCGGCTGTGCTTCGCCAAGAACGAGACGACGCTGGACGCCGCCATCGAACGCCTGGAGCGGCTGTGATGCAGGACCTGCGCGTTTCCCTGGTCCAGGGCGACACCCGCTGGCACGACCCGGCCGGCAACCGGGAGATGTACGGGCGGCTGATCGCACCGCTGGCCGGCCAGACCGACCTGGTGGTGCTGCCGGAGACCTTCACGTCCGGCTTCAGCAACGAGGCGCTGGCGGGCGCCGAAGGCATGGATGGCCCGACCGTGGCCTGGCTGCGCGAACAGGCCGCGCGTCTGGGCGCGGTGGTGACCGGCAGCGTGCAATTGCGGGTGGGCGAGGGCGTGTACAACCGCCTGCTCTGGGCCACGCCCGAGGGCGGCCTGGTGCACTACGACAAGCGGCACCTGTTCCGCATGGCACGCGAGCACGAGCGCTATGCCGCCGGCCGCGACCCGATCACGGTCGAACTCAAGGGCTGGCGGGTCCGGCCGCTGGTCTGCTACGACCTGCGCTTCCCCGTGTTCATCCGCAACCGGTTCGGGCACGAGGTTGTGGACCGGTTCGACTACGACCTGCTGCTGTTCGTGGCGAACTGGCCGGCGGCGCGGCGCCACGCCTGGCGCACCCTGCTGCAGGCCCGCGCGATCGAGAACCTGGCCTGCTGCATCGGCGTGAACCGGGCCGGCACCGACGGCAACGGCATCGCCTACAGCGGCGACAGCGCGCTGATCGATGCCCAGGGACAGCCGCTGGTCGAGCTGGACGCCCGCCCGCAGGTCGCCACCGCGACCCTCCCGGCCCAGGCCCTGGTCGAGCACCGCGCCCGTTTCCCGGCCCATCTGGACGCCGACCCCTTCACCCGCTGATCGCAACAACCGGCGCCGGGAATCGGCGCCGGAAAGCGGTGCCAGGTTCAATTCTTTTGCTGTCCCGGCCGGGCGGCGATCATGACCCGCTTGCCGGCGAGCAGTTGTTCGTAGCCGTCGGCGGGCACGGGCAAGACGCGCACGTCGCCGAAGCCGATCTTGCCGAGGATCCAGCACAGGCCCTCGAGGCTGGGCACCAGGCAGATGCCGGTGGTCGAGGTTTCCGGGCCGTGGGTCTCGTCGGTCTCGTCGACGATGGCGAAGCTGCCCTGCATCGGCTTGACGAAACTGCGGTGGCCATACTCCAGCGGGCCGGCCAGGGACGGCGCGACCTGGGTCTCGATCAGGCACAAACCATCGTCGGCGGTGTGCGCGCGCGCGACGCGCAGGGCGCCGACGGGATCCTCGAGGTGGTAGATCAAGCCCAGGCACAGCACCAGGTCGAAGCGGCCGGCCTGCAGGCCGTGCACATCGGCCTGTTCGAAGCGCAGGCCATCGAGGCCGGCGGCGCGCGTGACCTGGCGGGCGTCCTCGACGTGGCTGGCGCGGGCATCGATGCCCAGCACCTCGTCCACCCCCAGGGCCCGCAGCTGGTGCGCGAACCAGCCTTCGTGGCAGGCCAGGTCCAGGGCGCGCAGGCCGGCACGCGGGCGCGGGCCGAAATGGCCGTGCACGGCCGCGCGCAGCATGGCCGCGCGGGTGTCGTGGATGGGCTCGACGTCCGGCGCCAGGTAGCAGCGCGTCTGCGCACCCGAGCGCAGGCGGAAGCGGTAGAACCACTCCCGCGCCAGCACCTGGGCCTCGAGCGCGTCCTGCGCCGGATCACTCATGGATCAATCGTCCGAGGGCAGGCCTTCGGGACGCCGGCGCGGACCGCCGCCGGGGCGACGTGGA
>JAYRTA010000122.1:0-6027 GCA_041919875.1 Arenimonas sp. | reverse complement strand
GGCCAGCGCGCCGCCGGCCAGGAACAGCAGCAGGTAGCGCCACGGCCCCATCGCGCGCTCGGCCGGCAGGCCGAAGATCAGCAGGAACACCAGGTTGCCCAGCAGGTGCACCGGGCCGGCGTGGATGAACAGGGCGGTGACCAGGGTCAGCAGGCGCTCGTCGCGCAGGGCGGCGCGCCATTCGGTGACGCTGCCCGACAGCGTGCCCCAGCGCAGCAGGGTGTCGCGCCAGGCGGCGTCGTCGGGCAGCAGGGCGATCCACACGTAGGCCGCGCCCATCAGCAGGGCCAGCAGCGGCGTGGCCCAGCGCCCGTGGCGGCGGTGTCGGCGCGGCAGGTCGACGAACACGTCGTGTCCTCAGCGCCCCAGCCAATAGGGCTGGCCGCGCACCGACAGCACCAGGCCGTCGCGGGTGATGGCCTGCACGAACACGCCCTCGGCCAGCGCGCCGCCTTCCTGCAGGCGGCGGCCGTCGAGGATGACGAAGCGCTGCGCGGCCTCGGCCGCGTACACGTGCATGCTCAGCTTCATCGGCGGCAGCGTGCCGCGTTCGGCGGCGGAGAGGTCGGCGACCCGGGGCAGGTGCGCGGTCCCCGGGCCGGTACCGGCTTCACCCGCCGGTGCCGGTGCCGATGCGCCGGGCACTGACGCGGCGTCGCTGCCGGCGGCCAAGGGGGAACGCTCCGCCTCCCCGCGCGGGGCACCCGGTGCACCCGCCGGATCCGGGCGGGAAGCCGGTGCGGGCCCCGGCGCAGGCGAAGACGCCGGTCCCGGGCCGGGCAAGCCCGCCGTGGCCGCAGGCGCAAGCGCCGCCGGCGGCCGTGCCTGCCCTGGCCGGGGCGGGCCATCCGCGACCGTCCGGGCCGGGTCCACTGCCGCCGGCGCCACGGTGATCGTCTGCCCCGAGGGGGCCGCCGGCCCGGCATCGTCCGCCGTGCCGGGCGGCCAGGCTCCCGGTGCGTTCCCGGCACTGCCGGTCGGGCCGGCCACGCCTGCCGGTGCGTCACCGCCGGCGCCCGGTTCGTCGCCCGGAGGACCCGGCGGCATCACCGCAGGCGCCAGCCCGCCCTCGCCGGCGGGGAGCGCACCCGATGGCGCGTCGTTTCCGATCCCGCCGCCCGCCGTCCACCAGAGCCATCCCGACCAGGCCAGCACCCCCGCGAGGGCCAGGGCGAGCCCGCCGCGCACCCAGGCACCGGCGCCCGGGCGCCGGCGCCGCAGCGCCTGCTGCTGCACGAACAGGCCGGGCGCCTGCCCGCGCTGCCGCTCGGCTTCGGATTTGCGCAGGGCCTCGAGGATCAGCGACATCAGTCCAGGCTCCGTCGCAGGCTCGGGCCTTCGTCATCGCCGGCCGAGAGTGCGAGCAGGGTTTCCGGGCCCACCAGGCCGTCGGTGTTCAGGCCGTGCATCGCCTGCAGC
Source organism: Arenimonas sp. (assembly GCA_041919875.1). Classification (GTDB taxonomy): domain Bacteria; phylum Pseudomonadota; class Gammaproteobacteria; order Xanthomonadales; family Xanthomonadaceae; genus Arenimonas. Next base: position 4,608 of record JAYRTA010000122.1, on the reverse strand, counting down.
TGGCGCACGGCCGCGAGGGCGGCGGCGTCCAGCACCGCCGGGCCGGCGTCCGGCGTGGCCAGGCCGGTCCGGTCGCGCAGGCGGTCGTGCACCCAATCCACGGCCGGGCCGCTGCTGTCGGGGGCGATCGGCGGCAGCACGAAGGCCGGGCCACGGAAGATCGCCAGGTACTCGCCGCGCCAGGCGCGGTCCAGGGCCAGGCGGTCGGTGTCGAAGCGCCCGCCGCCCAGCCACAGGCGCACGCGCAGGGCATCGGCCCCCAGCAGGACGGCCCAGTCCTCGCCGCCGGGCCCGCGCAAGCGCAGCAGCACCGGCCGACCCAGGGCCACCAGCTTGTCCAGGCTGGCCTGGCCGCGATGGCAGAACAGGCCGGGGGCCAGCACCGGCGGGCAGGCCGCGGCCTGCGCGGCGGTGGCTTCGCTGGCGCGCACGGTCCACAGGCCCAGCAGTTGGCCCCAGGCGGGGCCAGGGTCGCTGCCGGCGGCGGCCAGGCGCGCGGGCAGGTCGGCGCCGGGCAGGTAGGGCACGGGCTCGGCCCGCGGCGCGGGCTCGGCCGCGGCGGCGATGGCCTCGGGCAGGGGCGCGGGCACGGGCGCGGGTGGGCGCTTCCACAGCCACAGCGCGCCCAGCGCCAGCGCTGTCGCCACGGCCCATGAGAGCCGCGGCCGGGGCAACTTCGACAGGCGCGGCGCCAGCGCCTCGCGCGCCGCCGCGTCCACCCAGCGCTCGCCGATCTGAAGTTCGTCGTGCGCGTAGCCGGCCAGCAGGGCGCGCTCGGCGATGATGTTCATCAGCCGCGGCACGCCGCCGGCGTGCTGGTGGATGCGCTTGACTGCGAGCTTCGTGAACGGGAAGCGCTGCCCGCCGGCCACCGCCCAGCGATGGCGCAGGTAGGCCTCGGTTTCGTCGGCGTCCAGCGGCGTGAGGTGGAAGCGGGCGGTGATGCGCTGGGCCAACTGGCGCAGGTCCTCGCGCGCCAGCACGTCGCGCAGCTCCGGCTGGCCCAGCAGCAGCACCTGCAGCAGTTTCTGGGTCGGGGTTTCCAGGTTGGTCAGCAGGCGCACCTGCTCCAGCGCCTCCACGCTCAGGTCCTGCGCCTCGTCGATCACCAGCACCACGCGCAGGCCTTCGGCGTAGGCGTCCAGCAGGTAGGTGTTGAGCGCGTCCACGAGGCCCTTGAGGCTGGTCTTGCGGCCACGGGTGGGGATGCGCAGCTCCTCGCACACCGTCTGCAGCAGCTCCAGCGGGTTCTGGCGCGGGTTGAGCACCAGCGCCACGCGTGTTTTCTCGGGCAGCTGTTCCAGCAGCAGGCGGCAGAGCGTGGTCTTGCCCGTGCCGACCTCGCCGGTGAGCTGCACGAAGCCGCCGCCGCCGCCCTGGCCGATGCCGAACAGCAGGTGCGCGAGCGCGTCCCGGTGGCGTTCGCTCAGGAAGACGAAGCGCGGGTCCGGGGTGATCGAGAACGGCGGCTCACGCAGGCCGTAGTGCTCGAGGTACATGCGCGTCTCGCGGGCGGGGGAGGCCTAGCCTGCCACAGTCGGGCGCGGCCGCGGCAGGCCGCGGAACACGGCGCCGCCGGGAGGCGGCGCGGGTGGGCCTGGCTCAGTCGTCCAGGGTCAGCAGCGAGGCGTTGCCGCCGGCGGCCGTGGTGTTGACCGTGAGCGTGCGCTCGGTGGCGAAGCGCAGCAGGTAGTGCGGGCCGCCGGCCTTGGGGCCCGTGCCGCTGAGGCCTTCGCCGCCGAAGGGCTGCACGCCGACCACGGCGCCGATCTGGTTTCGGTTCACGTAGCAATTGCCCACCCGCACGGTGCGCGAGATCTTCTCCACGGTCGAGTCGATGCGCGAGTGGATGCCCAGGGTCAGGCCGTAGCCGGTGGCGTTGATCTGCGCCAGCACCTCGTCCAGCTGCGCGGCCTCGTAGCGCACCACGTGCAGCACCGGGCCGAACACCTCGCGGTTCAGCTGCGACAGGGACTTCAGTTCGTAGGCGCGCGGGGCGAAGAAGCAGCCGTGCTCGGTGCCGGCCGGCAGCGCCACCTGCTTCACAAGCCGCGCCTCGCGGTCCATGCGCCCGGCGTGTTCGGCCAGGCCGCGGCGCGCGTCCTCGTCGATCACCGGGCCGACGTCGGTGCTGAGCAGGCCCGGGTCGCCGACCACCAGCTCGTCCATCGCGCCGGACAGCATGTTGAGCACCTTGTCGGCGATGTCGGCCTGCACGAACAGCACCCGCGCCGCCGAGCAGCGCTGGCCGGCGGAATCGAAGGCCGAGGCCATCGCGTCCTTCACCAGCTGCTCGGGCAGGGCCGAGGAATCGGCGATCAGCGCGTTCTGGCCGCCGGTCTCGGCGATCAGGGCGGCGATCGGCGCGTTGCGCGCGGCCAGGGCGCGGTTGATCGCCCAGGCGGTGTCGGTGGAGCCGGTGAAGCAGACGCCGTCCACGCGCGGATCGCGGGTGAGCGCGGCGCCGACGGTGGCGCCGTCGCCCGGCAGGAACTGCAGCACGTCCTTCGGGATGCCGGCCTCGTGCAGCAGCTGGGTGGCGACGAAGGCGGTGAGCGTGGTCTGTTCGGCCGGCTTGGCGATCACGGCATTGCCGGCGGCCAGGGCCGCGGCCACCTGGCCCAGGAAGATCGCCAGCGGGAAGTTCCAGGGGCTGATGCACACGAACACGCCGCGGCCGTGCAGGAACAGCTGGTTGCTCTCGCCGGTGGGGCCGGGAAGCGTCTCGGGTTGGCCGAACAGCTTGCGCGCCTGCAGGGCGTAGTAGCGCAGGAAGTCCACCGCCTCGCGCACCTCGGCCACCGAGGACGACAGCGACTTGCCGGCCTCCTTCACGCACAGGGCCATGAACTCGGGCATGCGCTTTTCCAGCTGGTCGGCGGCGTGCTCGAGGATCAGGGCGCGGCTGGCGGCCGGCGTGCGGTCCCAGCCTTCCTGCGCGGCGACGGCGTTCCTGAGCGCCTGCTCGACGGTGGCGGCGTCGGCCGGCGTCCAGGTGCCGACCTGTTCGCGGCGGTCGGCCGGGTTGCTGACCGCCACCGACGTGCCTGCGGCCGTGGCGCCCGGCACCAGCGGCGTGGCGTGGCGTGGCGACAGCGCGGCGTTCATGTCGCGCGCGAGCGCGGCGAGGGTGTCGTCGTTGGCGAGGTTGGCGCCCATGGAATTGTTCCTGTCTTCGCCCGCGGCCCGGTACAGGTCGCGCGGCTGGGGAATGCGGGGATGCGGCTTGCTGGCGTACACCGAGACCACCGAGACCGGGTCGGCCACCAGTTCGGCGGCCGGCAGCTTCTCGTCGGTGATGCGGTTGACGAAGCTGGAGTTGGCGCCGTTCTCGAGCAGGCGGCGCACCAGGTAGGGCAGCAGGTCCTCGTGCGAGCCCACCGGCGCGTACACGCGGCAGGGCACGCCCAGCTTGTCCGCCGGAATGACCTCGGCATACAGGTCGTCCCCCATCCCGTGCAGCTTCTGGTACTCGAACCGCACCCCGCCTTCGGCCCCTCTCCCCTGGGAAAGGGTCTGCACGCCCTGAGCCCCTCTCCCCTGGGAGTGGGGTTGGGGAGAGGGCACGCCCTTGGCGTAATGGTGGATCGCCGCAATCGTCTGCGCATTGTGCGTCGCGAACATCGGATAGATCGCATCCGCCGCCGCCAGCATCCGCCGCGCGCAGGCCAGGTAGCTCACGTCGGTATTGGCCTTGCGGGTGAACACCGGGTAGCCGGCGTAGCCCTCGGCCTGCGCCTTCTTCACCTCGCTGTCCCAGTACGCACCCTTGACCAGGCGCATCGGCATGCGCCGGCCGGCCTGGCGCGCCACGCCGGCCAGGTAGTCGATCACGAAGGGCGCGCGCTTCTGGTAGGCCTGCACGGCCAGGCCGTAGCCCTCCCAGCCGCCCAGCGACGGATCGCGGAACGCACCCACGATCACGTCCAGGCTCAGCTCCAGGCGCTCGCTTTCCTCGGCGTCGATGGTGAAGCCGATGCCCTGGGCCTTGGCCAGGCGCGCCAGCTCCAGCACGCGCGGGGTCAGCTCGGCCAGCACGCGGGCGCGCTTGGCCAGCTCGTAGCGCGGGTGCAGGGCCGAGAGCTTGATGGAGATGGACGGGGCCGCGAACACGTCCGGATACGGCCCGCCGGCGCCGATCGCGCCGATGGCGTCGCGGTAGGCGGCGAAATAGCGGTCCGCGTCCTTCTGGGTGAAGGCGGCCTCGCCCAGCATGTCGAAGGAGTAGTAGTAGGCCGCGTTGGCGCCCTTGCGGCTGCGCTCGAGCGCGTCGCCGATGGTTTCGCCCATCACGAACTGGTGGCCCATGATCTTCATCGCCTGGCGCACCGCCAGGCGGATGGCGGGCTCGCCGGCGCGGCCGACCAGGCGGCGGAAGGCGCCGATGGCGTTGCGCCGGGTTTCCTCGGCCAGGTTCACCAGCCGGCCGGTGAGCAGCAGGCCCCAGGTGGAGGCGTTCACCAGCACGGAACTGGACTGGCCGACGTGGCGGTCCCAGTCGGCCTCGCCCAGCTTGTCGCGGATGAGCTTGTCGGCGGTGGCGCGGTCCGGGATGCGCAGCAGGGCCTCGGCCACGCACATCAGCAGCACGCCTTCCTCGCTGGACAG
>JAYRTA010000121.1:0-6060 GCA_041919875.1 Arenimonas sp. | reverse complement strand
GGGCTCCACCATCGGCACGAACACCGTCGCCAGCGCGATGCAGGTCACGGCCACCGAGGCGTTGGCCAGCTTGATCGAGCCGTAGAAGGTCAGCCAATGCAGCGCCACCAGGGCGCCGATGCCGGCGAAGGTGCCCAGCTGGCGCAGCGGCATCGCCCGCAGGCCGCGCCAGACCATGGGCGCCAGCAGCAGGGCGGCGCAGACCAGGGCCATCCGCCAGACCACCAGGGCCATCGCGCCGAGCGTGATCAGCTTGCCCAGGATCGCGGTGAAGCCCCAGAGCAGCACGCAGGCGTGCATCTGCCAGTGGGCGCGCCGCTCCGGGCTCATGGCGGGGCGGCCGCGGCGAGCGCGCGTTTTTCGGTGGCGCTCAGGCGCTTGATCGCGTGCTCGGCGCGCTGGGCGCTGCCGCGGTCCGGGTGCGGAAAGCTCGCCAGCAGCCGCGCCGGCGGATGCGAGCGGGTGTAGCGGGCGCCCTTGCCGCTGGCGTGCTGGGCATAGCGGCGGGCGACGTCGGTGGCCACGCCGGTGTACACGCTGCCGTCCAGGCATTCGATCAGGTAGACGAACCAGGGCATGCGCGGGCGCGGCGGACGCGGACGGAAGGGGCCGCCATTCTCCCACGCGCGCCGGGCGTGTCGGCTAGCATCGGCAGGGCCCAGGAGGTCCCGCCCATGCGTCCGCGCCCGCCAACCCTGCCATTCCTGCTTGCCTGCCTGCTGGCCGGCCCCTGCCTGGGGTCCGGGCTGCCGGCCTGCGACGATTCGCCCGCGGCACGCGCCGGCCTGGCCGCGGCCAAGGCGGCGATGTCCGCGCCGGCCGCGCCCGATGGTCCGGCCGCGCCGTCGGTGCCCGATGCGGTGCCCCCGGCGCGCGTGTTCGCGCTGGCGGCCTGCCTGGGCCATCCCGACCCGGCCCTGCGCGACGGCCTCGCGTACGAACTGCTCGCCCACTGGCTGCGCGCGGATGCCATCGATGCCACTACCCGCACCCGCCTGCGCGATTCCTTGCTGGCGATGCTGGCGGGCCCGGACGACGACCCGGCCGGCTTCCGCCGCCCGTTCGCGGTGCTGGTGCTGTCGGAAGTGGCGCGCACCGACCGGATCGCGCCCTGGCTGTCGCCCGCGGAGCGCCAGGCCCTGCTCGACGCGGGCACCGGCTACCTGCGCGGGCTGCGCGACTACCGCGGCTACGTGGACGGTGAAGGCTGGCGGCACGGGCTGGCGCACGGCGCCGACCTGTTGATGCAGCTGGCGCTCAATCCCGCCCTCGAGCCCGCGCAACTCGCCCAGGTGCTGGACGCCGTTGCGACCCAGGTGGCGCCGCCCGGCGCGCCGGCCTACGTGCACGGGGAATCCGAGCGGCTGCTGCGGCCGGTGCTGTTCGCACTGCAGCGCGGCGCAGCCGACGAAGCGGCCTGGACGGCCTGGCTCGCGCGCATCACCGATCCGGCACCGATGGCGGCGTGGTCGCAGGCCTACGGCAGCGAGGCGACCCTCGCGCGCCGGCACAACCTGCGCCTGTTCCTGCTGGCGCTGCACGCGGCGCTGTCCGACGGCGGCGACGACGCCCTGCGCGGGCGCCTGCCGCCGGTGGCTCAGGCCTTGCGTTCGATCGACTGAGGCGGCGGCACGGCGTCCTGCGCCTCGGTGTCGGGCGGCACCACGCGCACCGGCAGCGGCACGCTGCACACGTCGATATGGCCGGCCGGGCGCACGTACCAGCCGTCGCGGCGGTTGCGGCGGGCTTCCACCAGGGCCTCGAAGGTGGCCGTGTCGGTGCGCAGCAGTTCGATCCGCTCGCGCTCGGCCTCGGGCACGCTGGCCGCCACGCGCAGGGCGCGCAGGGGCACGCGTGCCTCGCCCTCGGCGTAGAAGCCCAGCGGGCCGCTGCCGCGCGGCAGCGTGGCCAGGCGCTCCATGCCGGAAATCACCCGGCCGACGGTGGTGATGTTGAGGTCGAGCTGGCGCGGCGCATGGCCGATCACCACGTACAGCTCGTTGCCCAGGCTCGAATCCGGCGCCACGTCCCGGCCGGCGCCGACGGTGCCGTAGCAGTGCGCCAGCCAGGCGCGCTGCTTGGCCGGATCGCGGCCCGCCGGGAAGCCGGCGACGAAGCCGGTCTGCGGCGCCCAGCCGTCGGCATCGGGCAGGGCGGTGAAGGCCAGGCCCTCGCTGCTTCGGTCGAATTCGGCCGGCAGGCGGTCTTCGGTGTCGCCCATCGGGCGCGCCTTGGCCGCGTCGCCACCGTTCGGGTCGCCCCACTGGACGACGAAATTGTCCTGCGAGCGGTTGATGCTCAGTCCGTCGTACCAGCCGGCGCGTGCCAGCCGCAGGATGTTGGCCACGTGCCGGGGCGCGAACTGCGGCGCCAGCTCGATCACCACGCGGCCCGAATCGAGCTCGAGGTACAGCGTGTGGTCCGGATCCGGGCGGCGCCAGTCGGACGGCGACGACGCCTCGAGGATCTCGCCCATCGTGCGCGGCCTGGCCTCGGACACCGGGGCCGGGTCGGCGGCACCGGCGGAGGCGCAGGCGAGCAGGCAGGCAAGGGCGAGCGGGGCAGGGCGCAGGGTCATGGCGGGGTCCGGTCGGGGGCCTGGGGGCAATCTAGCGCAAGCGCGCTCAGTCCGGCGATGGCGGGTCTTCGTGCAGGGCGGCCAGTTGCTCCTGCATCTGGGTCAGGACGGATTCCCAATGCCTGGGCGCGCAGAACCAGGGGAAGGCCGCGGGAAAGGCCGGGTCCTGCCAGCGGCGCGCGATCCAGGCGTTGTAGTGCAGCAGGCGCAGCGCGCGCAGGGCCTCCACCAGGTGCAGCTCGGCCCGGTCGAAGTCGCGGAACTCGCCATAGCCCTCCAGCAGCCAGCGCCACGCGGCGGGGCCGTCCTCGCGGCGGCCGGCCAGCATCCACAGGTCCTGCACGGCGGGGCCGGCGAGCGCATCGTCGAGGTCGACGAAATGCGCCTGGCCGTCGCGCCACAGGATGTTGCCCGGGTGGCAGTCGCCGTGCAGGCGCAGCGTCGCCGGCGTGCCGGCGCGGGCCCAGGCGGCGTCGCAGGCGTCGAGCAGGGCATCGGCGAGCGTGGCGAAGTTCTCCTCCAGGTCGGGCGGCAGCCAGCCGGCGTCGAGCAAGAAGTCGACCGCGTCCCCGCCGTGGCTGTCGATGCCCAGGCGGCCACGGTGCACGAAGCGCGTGCGCGCGCCGACCGCATGCATGCGGCCCAGCACCCGGCCCAGGTGGCGCAGCACCTCGCGGTCGCCGGTCTCCGGCGCGTGCCCGCCCTGCAGCGGGAACAGCGCGAACCGGTGGCCGCCGGCAAGGTGCAGCGTGCGCCCGGCGAATGCCTGCGGCGCCACCACCGAGAGGTCGGCGGCCCGCAGTTCGGCGGCGAAGGCGTGTTCCTCCAGGATGGCCGCGTCGGTCCAGCGCCCCGGGCGGTAGAACTTGGCCACCGCCGGCGGGCCGCCTTCGAGGCCGACGCGGAATACGCGGTTCTCGTAGCTGTTGAGCGCGAGCACGCGGCCGTCGGCCTGCAGGCCCAGCGATTCGACCGCCTCGAGCACGCGCGCGGGGTCGAGGTCGGCGTAGGGCAGGTCGCCGCCGGGCGCGCCGGGGCCGTGCGCGCCGCTCAGGGCAGTTCCAGCGCGGTGGCCGAGCGGGCGAGCGCCCGGCTCAGGTAGGTGTGCGAACCGGCGAAGGCGAAGCCGGCGTCGGCGAAGGCCTGCCGATACCAGCCGGCCGGCCGGCGATGCATCTGGTGCAGGTCGCCGACGATGTCGTCGCCGGCGGCGAACACCTCCAGGTAGGCCACGCCGTCGCACAGGCGCGCGAATTCGCGCAGGCCGCGCAGCAGTTCTTCGTCCGGCAGGTAGTGCATCACGTCCGAGCACACCAGCAGGTCCGCCGGCGCCTGCATCTGCAGCGCCGCCAGGTCGCCGAAGGGCAGCCAGTGCAGGTTGCGGTGCGGTCCGAAGCGTCCGACCGCGTAGTCGCTGGCGTCCACGCCCAGGTAGCGCACCCGCGGGCGCAATCGGCGCAGCGGCGCCAGCCAGGCGCCTTCGCCGCAGCCCACGTCCAGCACCGACTGCAGCGGGCGCCCGAGGTGGTATTCGGCCAGCGCCACCGCCAGCGCCACCTTGCGCGACAGCGCGGCGCTGCCGCCCAGGCCGCGGCGGCGATACCAGGTGTCGAAGTACTGCTGGTCGTAGACCTTGCTCATGCCCGCGCGGGCCGGCGCAGCAGCCAGGCGGCGAACAGCGCGGCGGTGAGGTACATGATGAGCGAATAGATCGCCGGGGCGATGCTGGCCTGGGCCCGGCCCAGCACTTCGAGCGCGATGAAGATCGCCAGCGTGCCGTTGTGGATGCCGACCTCGAAGCCGATGGCGGTGGCCTGCGGCCGCGCCAGCTTGAGCGCGCGCGGGATGGCGTAGCCCGCGCCCAGGCTCAGCAGGTTGAACAGCAGGCAGGCCGCGCCCACCACCGGGGCATAGGACTTCACCGTCTCCCACTCGCTGGCGAAGGCGGCCACGATCAGCCCGCCGAGCAACAGCGACGACAGCAGGCGCACCGGCTTCTCCGCCGCATCGGCGATGCCCGGGCGCCAGGCCCGCAGGCCCATGCCCAGGGCCACGGGGACCACCACCAGAAGGGCCACTTCCAGCACCTTGCCGGTCGGCGGCGGCACCTGGCCCTCGGCCCCCAGGAAGTGGCCCAGCGCCAGCGCGGTCCACAGCGGCAGGGTGAGCAGGGCCAGCAGGCTGTTGATCGCGGTGAGGGTGATGTTGAGCGCGACGTCGCCGCGTGCGAGGTGGCTGAAGAGGTTGGCGGTGACGCCGCCGGGCGAAGCCGCCAGCAGCACCAGGCCCAGGGCCAGTTCGCCCGGCAGCGAGAACGCCGCGGCCAAGGCGAAGGCCGCCGGCGGCAGCAGCAGGGTCTGCACCGCCAGCGCCACCAGCACGGCGCGCGGCGCCGCCAGCACGCGCCGGAAATCGGCGCCGGTGAGGTGCAGGCCCAGCCCGGCCATCACCACCGCCAGGCTCAGCGGCAGGAACAGGGTGAGCAGGAGGTTGCCGGCCATGTTCAGGCCTGCCCGACCAGCACGCTGCGCATCGAGATCGAACCGGCGACGTCGGCGTTGATGAACTCCACCGGGTCGTCCTCGCGCTGCAGTCCCAGCACGTAGAGCAGGGGCAGGTAGTGCTCGGGCGTCGGAATGGCCAGCAGGGCGTCGGGGCCCAGGGTCTCGTAGCCGAGCATGCCCTCGTGGTGGCCTTCGGCGATGCGCTCGGCGATGTCGTCGTCGAAGCGGGCCGCCCAGTCGTAGGGCTCGCGCCGGTCCGGGCGCCAGTAGCGCAGGTTGTGCACGATGTTGCCGCTGCCGATGACCAGCACGCCTTCCTCGCGCAGCGGGGCGAGCTGGCGGGCCAGGTCGTAGTGCCAGGCGCCGGGCTGGAGGCTCGACAGGCTCAGGGGCACCACCGGGATGTCGGCCTCGGGGAACATCGGGCCCAGCACGCTCCAGACGCCGTGGTCGAGGCCGCGGTGGGCATCGAAATGCACGCGCGTCCCCCGCACCAGGTCGGCGACGCGATGGGCCAGTTCGGGGCTGCCCGGCGCGCGGTAGCGCACGTCGAACAGGGCCTTGGGGAAGCCGCGGAAGTCGTGCAGGGTCTCGGGACGCTCGGCGCTGCCGACGTACAGGCCCTCGGTCTCCCAATGCGCCGAGATGCACAGGATCGCCCGGGGCCGGCGCAGGCGTCGGCCCAGGTCCTGCCAGGCGCGACGCCAGGGGTTGTCTTCGATCGCGTTCATCGGCGAGCCGTGCCCGATGAACAGCACGGGCATCGGGGCGGCACTGGACGCGGCAGTCATCGCGGTTCCCATTCGCGGTGGCGGTCCGTCGCACCTTACCGGAGGTCGGCAGGGAATCAAGCGCACGGCCGGGCCATCGATCACCGAACCGGCCGCACGCCGGGCCTGGCGCGCGGCAGGGCATGACTTGCGGCACTGAACGGGCCGGCCCTGGCCTGACTAGCATCAACTCCACGATATGACCAAG
>JAYRTA010000120.1:0-6068 GCA_041919875.1 Arenimonas sp. | reverse complement strand
ACAGCAGCGGCCGCTTCCAGGCGGCCGTGCCGGGGGCTTCGTAGCGGCGGAAGTAGCGCCACAGGCCCCGGTGCTTGTGCCACTCGACGAACACCGGCCGGCGCCGGCCCGAGACGCCGCGCACGTGCGTGGCCTGCAGGTCGTTGGCCACCAGCACCTCGTAACCGGCGTCGCGCACGCGCCGGCACAGGTCCAGGTCCTCGGCGTGCAATCGATAGCCTTCGTCGAAGCCACCCAGGCGCACGAACAGCCCGACCGGCATCAGCATCAGGGCGCCGGAGCAGGCGTCGACGGGCTGCAGGTCGAGCGCGGGGTCGCGGCCCAGGTAGAGGTCCTCGCGGCGGCCGCGCGCCACCAGCAGGGTCCATAGCGACGGCTCGGCGCGCCGGCTGGCCGGGTCCGCCGCGCCGGCTTCGTCCACCAGTTCGACGCCGAGCAGGCCGGCGCCGGGGCGTGCGCCGGCGTGCGCGACCAGGCGCGCGAGCGTGTCGCGGGCGACGTAGGCATCGGGGTTCACGAACGCCACCCAGGGCTGGGCCAGGGCCGTGGCGCCCTGGTTGCAGGCGGCGGCGAATCCGCGGTTGGCGCCGTTGCGCACCAGCGCCAGGCGCGGGTCGCGCGCGGCCATGCGCGCCACGCGCTCGCAGGTGTCGTCGTCGGAGGCGTTGTCCACCACCACCAGGCGGGCCACGTCGTCGGCGGCGAGCAGGCGGAACAGGCAGGCTTCGATGGTGGCGGCGCTGCGGTGGCTGACCACCACCACGCCGATGTCGCGCGGGCCCGGGGCCTCGCCGGTGGCGATCACGAGCCGCCCCGCAGGCGCGCCAACTCCGCCTCCAGATGGGCAATGTGCGCGGCGGCGGCGCGGTTGCGGCGCACTTCGGCGCGGTAGTCGGCGTACACCGACTCGGCCGCGTCGCCGAACACCGACAGCGCCGGCAGGCCGGCCAGGCCGGCGTCGTCGCGGGCGCAGGCGGCGAGGTAATAGGTGGGCGCCAAGGCCGGGCCGGGCAGCAATTCGCCCGCGTCGATCGCCAGCGCCTGCGCCGGTCCGTCGGCGGTGGCGTCAAGCGTCCACAGCAGGGACTGGAAGGCGAGCTTTTGGCCCCAGAGCCGCCGTGCCGGGAAGCGCGCGGCCAGCAGGGCCTCGAACTCGGCACGGTCGAGCTCGCGCACGTGGTGCGGATTGGGTTCGCTGCCGGGCGGGTTGTAGTGCACGCGGTCGGGCGTGGACACCAGCAGCAGCCCGCCGGGCGCCAGCAGGCGGGCGAAGCCGTCGAGCAGGCGCTCCTGCGCCTGCACGTGCTCGAGGGTCTCGAAGCTCAGGATCAGGTCGAACCCGGCGTCGGGCAGCGCGTCCAGCCGGGTGGCGTCGGCGAGCTCGAAACGCAGGCCGGGCACGTCACCGTAGCGGCCGCGGGCGTGGGCGATGCTGGCGGCATCGAGGTCCAGTCCGAGCACGCGGCCACCGGCCCGCGCCAGCAGCGCGCTGCCGTAGCCTTCGCCGCAGGCGCAATCGAGCACGCGCCGGCCGCGCGCCAGCGCCCGCGCGAACGCGTAGCGGTGCCAGTGTTCGTAGGCGATCTCGCGCTCGCACTCGGGCGTGAAGCGTTCGCCGGTGAAGGGAAGGATGCCGCTCATGCGCGCATGCTAGCCGAACAGGTCGCCCTGGGGCCCGCCGCGCGCGGCGACGTCGAGCCGCGCCAGCAGGCGTTCGCGCAGGGGCCGCAGCGGGTCGGCGAGGATGTAGCGGGCGATGCGCTCGTTGTAGTCGGGCCAGCGCGCCAGCAGGCGCGCCAGGTTGTCGCCGCCCGGCGCCTGGCCCAGGGGCGCGAACGAGGCGCCGCCCTGGTGCACCACGAAGGCGTCGTCGCAGAGCACGTGGCGCCAGCCCATCGCGCTGGCGCGCAGGCACCAGTCGTTCTCCTCGCCGTAGCCGGCGCCGAAGGTGTCGGCGTCGAACCCGCCGAGTTGGCGCAGCGCCGCGCGGCGCAGGTACATGCAGACACCGACCGCGGGCGGCAGGTCGGGGTAGGCCGGCGCGGCACCGGCGGCGGCCGCGGCCCAGGCGCCGGGGTCGGCTGGCGCCGGGTTGGCTTCGCAGAACACCGGCAGGCTGCAGATCTCGGCGTTGTTCGACCAAGGGGTGATGCTGGCGATGCGCGCATCGCTGGCGGCGCAGCGGGCGATGCGCGCCAGCCAGTCGCCGGCCGGCACCGTGTCGGAATTGAGCAGCAGCACGTCGGCCTCGCCGGTGTCGGCGAAGGCGGCGTTGCAGTTGCCGGGGAAGCCCAGGTTGCGCTCGCGCCGCAGGTAGCGGGCGGCCAGGGCGCTGCGACCGCACCAGGCCTCGGCGAGTTCGCGCACGCGCGGGTCCGGGCTGGCGTCGTCGGCGACCAGCACGGCGCTGCCCGCGGGCAGGGTGCGCTCGAGCGCGGCCAGGCAGGCGTCGAGCGCGTCGAGCGCGTTGAACACCGGCACCACCACGGTCGGCAGCGCGGCCATGCTCAGGCGCCCGGCCACTGGTGCGGCAGGCGCACGCTGCCCATTTCGCGCGTGCGGCCGCGCACCACCAGGCGCCGTTCGCGCTGGTCATAGAGCACCATGCCGGCGCCGTCGAGCGCGATCGAATGCAGGATGTAGTCGCCCGGCAGCAGGGGCAGCGCGTCGAAGCGCAGGCGGAAGCGGAAACGGCCGCCGCCGAGGTCCTCGGGCGCGACACCGTCCATTTCCGAGCTCACGCCGTAGATCGGCGCGCGGTCGGCCCGCAGCCAGCCCAGCATCGCCACCGGCGCACTGCCATCGCGGCTGGCCAGCACCATCTCGTGCTGCAGGGAGCCGCCCTGCTCGATCGCCACATCGGCGTCGCCGCGGACGCCATTGCTGGTGACCTCCTCGATCACCACGGGGGCCTGCGCCGCCGCCGGCCGGGCCGCGCCCTCGCCCGCCGCGGCCGCCTTCGCGGCCTGCGCCCCCTGGTAGCGCTGGCTGACCTCGAAGGCGTCGCCTTCGGCCACCACGCGGCCGCGCTCGAGCCAGATCGCCCGGCGGGCCAGCTTCTGCACGTGGTAGGGACTGTGCGACACCAGCAGCAGGGTGCCGCCGCCGGCCAGGTAGTCGTCGAGCCAGCGGATGCACTTGCGCTGGAAGGCTTCGTCGCCCACGGCCAGCACCTCGTCGGTGACCAGCAGGTCCGGGCGCACGGCCGCCACCACCGCGAAGCCCAGGCGCACGACCATGCCCGAGGAGTAATGCTTCACGGGTTCGTCGAGGTAGGCGCCGATGTCGGCGAAGGCCTCGATCTCGGGCAGCTTCGCGGCCAGTTCGGCGGCGCCCAGGCCGTGCAGGGCCGCGGCCAGGCGCACGTTGTCGCGGCCGCTGAGTTCGGGGTGGAAGCCGGCACCCAGTTCGAGCAGGGCGGCGATGCGCCCGCGCGTGGTCACCTCGCCGGTGGTGGGCGTGAGCACGCCGGTGACCAGCTTGAGCAGGGTCGACTTGCCGGCGCCGTTCTCGCCGATGATCGCCAGCGACTCGCCCGGATGCACTTCGAAGGACACGTCGTCGAGCACCACCACGTGCCGGCGCGCGGGGCGGCCGCGCAGCATGTCCCACAGCGCCGCCAGGCGGTCGCCGCGGTGGCCGAGCACCGGGTAGCGCTTGCCCAGGCCGCGGGCCTCGACCAGGGGCCGGCTCACAGGAAGTCCTCGAGGTGGGCGCGGGCCCGCCGCAGCATCAAGGCGCCCGACACCAGCAGCGCGGCGCCGGCGGCGAGCGAGGCGGCCAGTGCGCCCCAGGCGACGGGTTCGCCCTGCACGCCGGCGCGCACGGCGCCGATGGCGACCGCCAGCGGATTCCAGCCCAGCCAGCGGGCATAACGTTCCGGCAGCATCGCGATGTCGTAAAGCACCGGCGTGAGGAAGAAGCCCAGCGCCAGCACCTGCCCCACCACGGCGCCGATGTCGCGCAGGAACACCTGCAGCACCGCCAGCAGCCGCGCCAGGCCCAGGCCCAGCAGCGCCGCGCAGGCCAGGCCGGCCAGCACCGCCGGCAGGCCCGCGGGTCGCGGCGGCAGCACCCACGCCCACAGCACCACCAGGACCGCCAGGAAGCCCGCCAGGTCCAGCAGCACGCTGGCCAGCGCGCGGCTGTCCACCAGCAGCCCGTGCGGGATCGCGACCTTGCCGATCAGGGCGGCGTTCTCGGTGAGCGCGCCCACGCCGCGCGCGGCGGCATTGGCGAACACCATCCAGGGCCACAGCCCCAGCGCCAGGAAAGCGGCGTAGGGCAGGTCGCCGCCGTGCGCGCGCGCCGGCAGCAGCTGGCCGAACACGAAGGCCAGCACCGCCAGCTGCAGCAAGGGCAGCAGCAGCAGCCAGGCCAGGCCCAGCAGGCTGCCGCGGTGGCGCTCGTCGAGCTCCCGGCGCAGCAGCTCGCGGAAGACGGCGCGGGTGGCCGGTCGCATTTCAGCGCCCGTCGTCGGCCTCGCGCCGCAGCGGTTCGAGGGCGCGGAAGCGCTCGCCGTACTCGTCGGTGAGGCGGCGCGCCTCGCCCGGGTCGCGGATCACGCGCGGGGTCACCAGCACCACCACTTCGGTGCGGCGGGTGACCTGGGTCTTGGTACCGAACAGCGCACCGACCACAGGCAGCCGGCTCAGGCCGGGCACGCCCTTGGAGCCGTTGAGCGAGGTGTCGGAGATCAGGCCGCCCAGCATCACGGTCTCGCCGCTGAGGATGGCGGCCTCGGTGGTGAGCTTGCGCTTGTTGATCGGCAGGTTGCCGTTCTGGTCGGCGGTGTCGCCGGGCGAGCTCACTTCCTGCTCGATCTCCATGAACACGGTGCCGTCGCGGCTGATGCGCGGGGTGACGGTGAGGATCACGCCGGTGTCCAGGTACTGCACCTGGGTATAGGTGCCGTTGCCGGTGGGGTCGCCGGTGATGGGATTGAAGCTGGTGCTGTTGACCGGGATCTTGGTGCCCACGTCCAGGCGCGCCTCGGCATTGTTGCGCACCACCACCGAGGGCGTGGACAGCACGCGCACGTTCGAGACGTCGTCGAGCGCGGTGATGATCGCGGCGGCGTTGCGGCCCAGGAAGGTCCAGCCCAGGCCGCCGTCGCCGACGCTGCCCGAGAGGTCGCCCCAGATGCCGCGGCCGGCGGCGCTGGGCAGGTTGGCGTCGTCGACCACCGAGTTCTCGAAGTACCAGTTCACGCCGTAGCTGAGGTCGCCGCTGAGCTCGACCTCGACCACCTGGGCCTCGATGTGCACCTGCAGCGGCATGGTGTCGAGGCGCTCGATGGCGCGCCGGATCGACTCCCACTGGCCGGGGGTGGCACGCACCAGCAGGGCATTGCTGGCTTCGACCGCGCTGATGGACACGCCCTCGCCGCTGCCCAGGCTGATGCCACCGCCCGCCGCGGGGGCGCCTGCGGGCGCGTTGGCCGTGCCGCCGCGGGCCGCATCGGCATTGCCGGCCGCCTGCGGCGCCGCCGCATCGATGCTTCGGATCTGCACCGGCTCCAGGCCCGGCATGATCGAAGGCGACCCGCGGTCGCCGCCGGCGCCCGAAGCCTGGCCGAAGACCTGGCCGAGCTGGTCGGCCAGGTCGGTGGCCTTCATGTACAGCACTTCGTAGGTGTACAGGCGCGCGCCTTCGCCGCCGCCGGCGTCCAGGCGCTCGATCCACTTCTGCACTTCGCGCAGGTAGCGCGGCTGCGGCGTGATCACCAGCACGGCGTTCTGGCCCTGCAGGGGCATGAAGCGGAACATGCCCGAGACCGGGGTGTCGCCGCCCTCGCCGAAAATGCCGGTCAGCTCGTCCACCACGCTGGCCGCCTCGGCCGACAGCAGCGGGAACACGCCCACCGACATGCCCTCGAGCCAGTCCACGTCGAAGATCTCGACCGTGCGCAGGTAGTTCTGCAATTCCGAGCGCGTGCCGGCCACGACGATCAGGTTGCGCGAATTGTCCACGCTCACCACCGCGTTCGGGCGGGCGTAGGGCTCGAGCAGCTTCTTCATCTCGGCCGCGGCGATGAAGCGCAGCGGCACCGCGCGCAGCTCGTAGCC
>JAYRTA010000119.1:0-6091 GCA_041919875.1 Arenimonas sp. | reverse complement strand
GGCGCAGAAGGCCACGGCCTCCGGGTCGTCGCCGTTCACGTGCAGCACCGGCGCGCCGACGATCTTGGCCGGATCGGTGCAGTACAGGGTCGAGCGGGTGTCGTCCGGGCGCGAGGTGGTGAAGCCGACCTGGTTGTTGACCACCACGTGCACCGTGCCGCCGACCGCGAAGCCGCGCGCCTGCGACATTTGGAACAGCTCCATCACCACGCCCTGGCCGGCGAAGGCCGAGTCGCCGTGGATCAGCACCGGCAGCACCTGCTGGCGGCGGGCATCCTCGCGGCGCATCTGGCGCGCGCGCACCGAACCGGCGACCACCGGATCGACGATCTCCAGGTGCGAGGGATTGAAGGCCAGCGCCAGGTGCACCGGGCCACCGGCGGTGGCGACATTCGACGAGAAGCCCATGTGGTACTTCACGTCGCCGCTGTGGGCCGGGTCGTCGTTGTGCTCGAACTTGCCCTCGAATTCCGCGAACAGCTTGTGCGGCGGCTTGCCCAGGGTGTTCACCAGCACGTTGAGGCGGCCACGGTGGGCCATGCCGATCACGACGTCCTTCACGCCCGTGGCGCCGCCGCGGCGCACCAGCACGTCCATCAGCGGGATCAGGGCGTCGCCGCCCTCGAGCGAGAAGCGCTTCTGGCCGACGTACTTGGTGTGCAGGTAGCGCTCCAGGCCCTCGGCGGCGGTCAGGCGCTCGAGCAGGCGCTTCTTGTCCACCGGCGCGAAGCCGTAGCGGCCGGCGGCGCCTTCCAGGCGCTGCTGCATCCAGCGGCGCTGGCCGGCGTCGGCGATGTGCATGAATTCGGCGCCGATGCTGCCCGAATACGTGGTCTTGAGCCGGGCCAGCAGGTCGCGCAGGGTGAAGCGGTCGCTGCCGAAGAAGGTGGTGGCGGCGAATTCCCGGTCCAGGTCGGCGGGCGAGAGCTGGTGGAAAGGCAGGTCCAGGTCGGGGGCATCCTGGGCGGCGCTCATGCCCAGCGGATCGAGGCTGGCGGCCAGGTGGCCGCGCGAGCGGTAGGCGGTGACGAGCTTGCCGACGGCGGCCTGCTTGCGGGCAGCTTCCTCGTCGACGCCGCCGGCGCCGTGGCCGGCGCGGGCGGCCGCCTGGACCCGGGCCATGACGGCCGAGTGCGGGACGTCGCCGGCCTCGCGGCCCTGCAGGCCGTCGAAATAGGTTTTCCACTGGGCCGGCACGGAGGCCGGGTCGACCAGGTACTGCTCGTACAGGTCTTCGATGAAGGCGGCGTTGCCGCCGGCGAGCTGAGAGGTCTGCTTGAACTGCTTGATCAGACTGTCCACGACCCTGGCCAGTCCCGCCGCGGGGCGGGATAAGTGATTGATGGAATGGGTGGTCCGACGGCCGCTGGGCGGCCGCGACATGGCCCGTGATTATAGCCGCCCGGCGCGGACATCGGGAACCCGAGGCAGGTCCGGGGCCTGGATGCTGCGCGGTCGACGGCCCGGACCCTGCGGCCGGCCCGGGCGATCGCGCCGCGTGCCGGGCCTGCGGGTGCCGCTCAGATTCCCAGGGCCCGGAACTCCGTGCAGGGGCGGGCGCGTTCCCAGGCCCGGCCGAAATGCTCGACCAGCTGGCGCGTGCGGGCCGGCAGGGCCGGGCTCCAGTCGCCCTCCCAGCGGCTGGCGAGCGGGCGGAACAGGTAGCCGTCGCGGTCGTTGGCGAGATAGGCGGACGGATACTGCTGGTCCAGGTCTTCCGTGGGCGTGCGCAGCTGGAACACCGAGCTCATGCGCTGGGCCAGGCCCAGCAGCGGGTGGCCCTGGCCCTGCACCGACACCGGCTCGAGCAGGATCACCTGGACCACGCCGCCGCGCCCGGCGATCGCGAATTGCTTGAAGGCCTCGACCACCCCGGCCTGGCCGAGCAGCGCCGGGTCGAAGTCGCGGGTGTGCAGCCAGAGCTCCCGGCGGGCCGCGCGCACCAGCTCGATCGTGGCCTGGGTGGCGGCGGCCAGGCCGTCGAACTCGCGCAGGGGCACCGAGGGTCCGCGCGCGGTCGCGGCGGGCCGGGACGCGTCCAGCGGCGCGAGCGCGCGGCGCATGGCCTGGTGTTCGATCCCGGCCTCCATGAATCGCCCGCCGTAGGGCTCGAACCCATGCCGGGCGTAGAAGGCCAGGGCCTGGACCTGGGCGTTGAGGCTGACGCTGTCCCAGCCGAGCGCGCGCGCCTCGTCCATCAGCGCGACCAGCAGGGCATCGCCCACCCCGCGGCCGCGCCATTCACGCAGCACCGCCATGCGGCCGATCTTGCGCTCGGGCGTCAGCCGGCCGGTGCCGATGGGCCGGTGCTGCGCGTCCCGGGCGATGACGTGGCGGCAGCGCGGATCGAGCTCGTCCCATTCCTCTTCCAGCGGCACCTGCTGTTCGAGCACGAAGACGGTTTCGCGGACATGGCGCAGGGCGTCGAAGTCGGCGCGGTAGTCGGCGGGTTCGACCCGGAAGTCGGCGGGGATCATGGCTCAACGGCTCCGTCGGCGCGGGGGCGCCGCGAGGTGGTAGTGGCCGGCGGCCAGCAGGGCCTCCAGCGCCTGGCGGCCGCTGGCGCCCAGGGCGGCCAGGTCGCCGGCATCGAGCTGGTCGGCCGCCGCCAGGCGCCGCGCTTCGGCCACGGACACCGGCAGGGCCAGGCCATTGGCGTGCAGCAGCGCGCGCCGGCCCTCGCGTGCCCAGGCGTGGCGCGCGTGCGGATGGCGCAGCAGGCGGCCGCCGCGGGCGAGCGTGGCGGCCACCTCCACCAGGCCCGGCGCCCGGGCCGGGCGGCCCAGTTCGCCGGCGGCGCGGTCTTGGGTGATGAAGCGGCCGAACCAGCGGCGCAGGGTCTCGTCGTCCAGCGCCTGCAGTCCGGCCAGGGCCGCACGCACGCGGGCGAAGGCGGCCGGGTCGATTTCGTGCGCGTCGGCGGGCACGGCCAGGTCCGGATCGGCGTAGCGCGCCTCCTCGGGCAGGGCGGCGGCCAGTTCCTCGGCCAGGTCGAGCAGCAGTTCGGCCTGCGAGGGCGCGCGCATGCCCACCGAGAAAGTCAGGCAGGCATCCTCGGCCACCCCGTGGTGGGGCACGCCGGGCGGCAGGTACAGCATGTCGCCGGGGCCCAGCACCCAGTCGTGGTCGGGCTCGAATCGTTGGAGCAGCTTGAGTTCCACGTCGGGCCGGAAGGCGGTGGGCGCGCCGGGCCGGCTGTCGATCTGCCAGCGGCGATGGCCCTGGGCCTGCAGCAGGAAGACGTCGTACTGGTCCACGTGCGCGCCGACGGAGCCGCCGGGCGCGGCGAAGCTGACCATGATGTCGTCCACCCGCCACGCCGGCAGGAAGCGGAAATGGGCCAGCAGGGCGCGCACGTCCAGGTCCCACTTGTCCACGTCCTGCACCAGCAGGGTCCAGTCCTTGCGCGGCAGTGCGGGGAACATGGCCTCCTCGAAGGGGCCGTTGCGCAGTTCCCACCGGTCGCCGCGGCGGTGGTGCAGCACCACCCGCGCCAGCGCGGCCTCCTCGCAGGCCAGGCCGGCCAGGTCTTCCGGCGTGATCGGCGACGAGAAACCGGGGAAGGCGTGGCGCACGAGCAGCGGGCGCTTCTGCCAGTAGTCGCGGAGGAAACGCGCGGGCGGCATGCCCAGCGGCGACTGGCCGCGGGCGTCGATCTCGATCGGGGGGGCGGGCAAGGGCATGGCGCCATTCTAGGCCGTCAGGCGCCGGCGAACGTGCCTCCGGCGGCGTAGTTCGCGCTCATCCAGGCCAGGGCCACGGCACTGGCCAGCAGCCAGGCCAGCAGCCAGGCGGGGCGGCGCAGCCAGGCCGCCAGGGCCACGAACACCGGCAGGCAGGCCAGCACGTAGCGGCCCATGCTCATCAGCGTCCCGCTGCTCCAGGGGATCAGCACGTAGACCAGGACGAACAGCGCCAGCGCCCGCTGGCCCGCGCGCCAGAGCCAGCCGGAGCCGGCCAGCGCCAGGAGCACCGCGCCGTTGTTGAGCCAGCGCAGGTTCCAGCGTTCGGCCAGCAGCAGCGGGTCCTGGACCCAGCGCTCGAAATGCTTGGTGAGGCTGCCGCCGTCGCGCCCCCAGGTGACCTGGATGTCCGCGAACGCCAGGGCATTGCCGGTCCGGTTCCAGAGCAGGGCCATGAAGGCCACCAGCCCGCCGGCGGCGAGCGCGGGGTAGAGCCAGCGCTGGCGCCAGGACGTGCCGGAGTCGCGCCGCGCCTGCCACCACAGCAGCGGCGCCAGCAGCACGCCGACCGTGCGGGTGCCGCTGGCGAACAGGGCGAGGGCGGCCACCTGGCCCCAGCGGCGCTGCACCAGCGCCAGCAAGGCCGAAGACAGCAGCGCCACGAACAGCGATTCCGTCCAGGGCATGGAAAAGAAATAACTGGTCGGGAACAGGGCCAGGCACAGCAGGGCGCGGTCGGCCAGGTCCCGGTCCCAGACAAGCTGCACCCAGCGATGCATCTGCACCAGGGCGATGAAGAACAGCAGGTGCGCCAGCACCGTGCCCGAGACGGCCGGCGACAGGCCGGTGGCTTCCTGGAGCCCCCGCCACAGCAGTGGATGGAGCGGGAAGAAGGCCCAGTTGGCCTGTGCCCCGGTGTCGAAGGGCCGCGTTTCGTAGCCGTCCTGCGCGATGCCGTGGTACCAGCTGGCGTCGTTGCTCAGCAGGCGGCCCTCGAGGTGGGCGAGGTCCTGGGCCGTGAACAGGCGCAGCTGCGCCTGGTCGTTCTCCGGCTGGGGCCACTGGTGCACATAGGCCGTGGCCACCGCCGCCGACAGCAGCACCAGCAGCCGCGAGAGCAGGAAGGCATACGCGGCCGCGCGCAGGGCGGCCCGGAGATCGGGCGCGCGCGCCGGGGGCGGCGCGGCGTCGCTCATGCTCAGATACCGCGCGCCAGGCGTTCGGCCAGGCCGGTGTAGCCCGCGGGGTCCAGGGCCAGCAGGCGGGCCTTGGCGGGGGCGGGCAGGTCCAGGCCCTCGATGAAGGCGCGCATGGAGTCGGCCGTGATGCCCTGGCCACGGGTGAGGGCCTTGAGCTGTTCGTAGGGATTGGGCAGGCCGTGCCGGCGCATCACCGTCTGCACCGGTTCGGCCAGGACTTCCCAGGCGGCGTCGAGGTCGGCGGCGAGTCGCTCGGGATGGGCCTTGAGCTTGCCCAGCCCGCGTTCGAGCGCATCCAGCGCCACCAGGCTGTGGCCGAAGGCCGTGCCCAGGGCGCGCAGGACGGTGGAATCGGTGAGGTCGCGCTGCCAGCGGCTGATCGGCAGCTTCCCGGAGAAGTGCGCCAGCAGGGCGTTGGCCAGGCCGAAGTTGCCTTCCGCGTTCTCGAAGTCGATCGGGTTGACCTTGTGCGGCATGGTCGAGCTGCCGACTTCGCCGGCCTTGACGGCCTGCTTGAAGTACCCGAGCGAAATGTAGCCCCAGATGTCCCGGCACAGGTCCACCAGCACCGTGTTGATGCGCCGCTGGGCATCGCAGAGTTCGGCGATGCCGTCGTGGGGCTCGATCTGGGTGGTGTAGGGATTGAAGTCCAGGCCCAGCGATTCGACGAAGCGCTGCGCGAGGCCGGGCCAGTCCACGTCGGGATAGGCCACCACGTGCGCGTTGTAGTTGCCGACCGCGCCGTTGATCTTGCCGGGGAACTCCACCCCGTGCATCACCGCCACCTGGCGCTGCAGGCGGGCGACGACATTGGCCAGTTCCTTGCCGACCGTGGTCGGCGAGGCGGTCTGGCCGTGCGTGCGCGAGAGCATCGGCAAGGCCGCCAGTTCATGCGCCATGGCCTGCAGCCGGGCCAGCACGGCCGCCGTGCGCGGCGCCAGCACGCCGACGTAGCCGGCCTGCAGCATCAGGGCATAGCTGAGGTTGTTGATGTCCTCGCTGGTGCAGGCGAAGTGGACGAACTCCAGGGCCGGGCCCAGTTCGGCGTCGTCCGCCAGGCGCTCCTTGATGAAGTACTCCACGGCCTTGACGTCGTGGTTGGTCGTGCGTTCGATCTCCTTGACCCGGGCGGCATCCGCCACGGAAAAACCGGCGGCCAGGGCACGCAGGCGGGCCGCGGCGGCCTCCGGGAAGGGCGGCAGCTCGGTG
>JAYRTA010000118.1:0-6106 GCA_041919875.1 Arenimonas sp. | reverse complement strand
CGTCGGTCAGCTGGCTCATCGGCGGCATCACCGAGTTGTAGTCCTGGCCATTGACCTTGATCGGGCCGCTGAGGCCGTTGAGCACGATGCCGGCGAGCTCGTCGTGCGGGCGCGCCAGCCAGTCCGACTTGGCCAGCGGCGGGAACACGCCGGGCATGCCGGCGCCGTCGACGCCGTGGCAGGTCGAGCAGGTGCCGGCGAACAGCGCCTTGCCGGCCGCGACCTGGTCCTCGAGGCTGAGCGTGCCGGCCTGCGCGGCGGCGGCGGCCTGCGCCACCGGCGCGAGGCTGGCGGCCTTGTCGCCCAGGTAGACCTCGTCCACTTCCTTGCCCGAGTAGATCGCGGTGTTCTCCGCGCCGTCGACCTTCATGATGGCCAGCGCGCCCTTGTTGAAGGCGCGGAACAGCGAGTGGTCGACCAGCACGTAGCTGCCCGGCACCTCGAGGTGGAAGTCGGCGATGGCGGCGCCGCCGGCCGGGATGAGGGTGGTCTGCACGTTCTCCTGGAAGCGCGTGCCGCCCTCGAACCAGACCTTGTCGAAGATTTCGCCGATCACGTGGAAGCTCGACACCAGGTTCGGGCCGCCATTGCCCACGTACAGGCGGACGGTCTCGCCGACGTTTGCCGTGAGCGCGTTGTCGCCCACCAGCGCGCCTTCCGAGCCGTTGAACAGCACGTAGGTGGCGTTCTCGTCGATCGCCCGCTGCATGTCGAAGGGCGCGTGGCCCTTCTCGCGGTACTTGGTGGTGGTGTAGAAGTCGCCCTGCATCACGTAGAACTCCTTGTCCACCGGCGGCATGCCCTCGGGCGGCTCGACCAGGATCAGGCCGTACATGCCGTTGGCCACGTGCATGCCCACCGGCGCGGTGGCGCAGTGGTAGACGTAGAGGCCGGCGTTGAGCGCCTTGAAGGTGAAC
The DNA here is from genome assembly GCA_041919875.1 of Arenimonas sp. Taxonomy (GTDB): domain Bacteria; phylum Pseudomonadota; class Gammaproteobacteria; order Xanthomonadales; family Xanthomonadaceae; genus Arenimonas. The sequence continues at coordinate 5,189 of JAYRTA010000118.1, read as the reverse complement.
TGCGAGCTGTGGCCCGGCGCCGTGAAGCTCGAGGCCGCGCCGCCGCCGGGGCCGGTGACGCCGTGCAGGTCGATGTTGTGCGGCATCTTCGAGTCGGGGTGGTTGTTGAGGTGGAACTCCACCGTGTCGCCCTGGCGCACGCGGATGAAGCTGCCGGGCACGGTGCCGCCGAAGGTCCAGAAGGTGTAGGTCACGCCCTCCGAGATCTCCATGTCGACTTCCTTCACCTCCAGGTTCACCACGACCTTGGCCGGGTAGTCGCGGCCGGTCGCTGGCGGCACCAGCGGCGGGTTGGTCAGCACGGCCTGGATGGGCTCGCCCTGCGGGGGGCCGAAATCGCCCTTGCGCGAGCCGCCGGTGTCGCCGTCGGCGGCGGCCTGGGCCTGGCCGCGGGCGTCGAGCGAGGCGTTGGGGTTCTCGCGCCCGCAGCCGGTGGCGGCGAGCAGCGAGGCGATGGCGAAGGCCAGCAGGGTGCGTTTCATCGTCGTTCTCCAGTCGAGTCAGTTCGGGACGTCGTGAATTGGAGTTAGGATCGGCCGGCTTTCCCCTTCCGGACACTGACCCACGTCAAGCGATGTTGCGGTTGCCAGTCTGCACCCGATGCCGGGGAGATGGAACCCCGTCGCCCGCCGGGGCACGCACCCGCTTGACTTGCCTCAGGGCGCGCCCGGCCGCGTATTGCGAGGGTGGGACCTGCCGTTCCGGCTCCCTTGGAGTGCCGCCATGAGAAAACTTCTCCCCCTGGCCATCGCGTTCCTGCTGGCATCGCCCTGCGCGAGCGCGGGCGACTGGAGCGCCCAGCTGCGCTACCGCCACGAAGCGGTGGACGACGAGGCCTTCGCGCGCGAGGCGGCCGCGGACACCCTGCGCCTGCGCCTGGGCTACCTGCGGTCATTCCCGCGTGGGTTGAGCGTATTCGCCGAAGGCGAGGCGGTGGCCGAACTCGGCGACCGCTTCAACTCGGGCGCGAACGGCGAGACCGCCTTTCCCGGCGTGCCCGATGCGCGCGCGCTCGAGGTGAACCAGGCCTGGCTGCGTTGGCAGGGCGACCACCTGGCCGCGACGATCGGCCGCCAGCGGCTGGTGCTCGACAACCAGCGATTCCTGGGCGCGAGCAGCTGGCGACAGAACGAACAGAGCTTCGACGCGCTCTGGCTCGAGGCGCGTCCCTCCGCGGCCTGGACCCTGCGCTACGGCTGGCTCGGCCGCGTGCATCGCGCGGCCGGCGACGACGCGATCGACCCGCTCGCGCGCGAACGCCGGCTTGATACGCACCTGCTCAACGCGGCCTGGGCCGGCCCGGCGGGCACCGTCGTCGGCTACGGCTACTGGCACGCCGACCGCGACCTCGCGACCGCGTCCACCCGCACGCTCGGCCTGCGCTGGACCGGCACGCGCGCGATCGGCGCGGTGATCCTCGGCGGGTCCTTGGAGGCGGCCCGCCAGCGCGACCACGCCGACAATCCGCTGCGCGTGGACGCCGGCTACTGGCTGGTCGAGCCGTCGCTCGCGGCCCATGGCCTGACCTGGAAGCTCGGCTGGGAACATCTGGGCGGCGACGGCAGCACCGCCTTCCAGACGCCGCTGGCCACCCTGCACGCGGTGAACGGCTGGGCCGACAAGTTCACCACCACGCCGGCCAATGGCCTGGAGGATCGTTACGCCAGCGTCGCCGGCACCCTGGGCCGCGGCCGGCTGCAGGGCAAGCTGGCCTGGCTCGTGGCCTGGCACGACTTCGATGCCGACCGCGGCGGCGCCGACTACGGCCGCGAGTGGAACGCCTCCTTGTCCTTCCCGGTGGTGGCGAACGTCACCGGCCTGCTCAAGTTCGCCGATTACCGCAGCGACGGCTTCGCGGGCGACACGCGCAAGCTCTGGCTGCAGCTCGAGTGGATCCTGCCGTCGCGCCGCTGAGCGCCGCGGCGCCGGCCGGGTGGGCCCCGGCGGCGCCTCAGGCGAGCGCGGCGTCCAGGCGAGCCCGGGCCGGCGCCAGCGCGATGCCCTGCGCGGCCAGCCAGGCCGGGTCGAACAGGGTTTCGGCATAGCGCTCGCCGCGGTCGCAGAGCAGGCTGACGATGCTGCCGGACTCGCCGCGGGCGCGCATGGCCGCGGCCAGGCGCAGGCAGGCGACCAGATTGGTGCCCGAGCTGCCGCCGTAGCGGCGGCCCAGCAGGTCGTCGAGCCGCCATGCGGCGGCGATCGCATCGGCGTCGTCCACTTCCTCCACCGCGTCCACCACGTCGTAGATGAAGCCGGGTTCGGCGCGCGGGCGGCCGATGCCTTCCACGAGCGTGGTCGCGGTGGAGACGGCGTCGGGGTCGCGGCTGCGCCAGCCGATGGCGAAGGCGCCGCCGGTCGGTTCGGCCACGCAGACCCGGGTCGCGGCGCCGCGGTAGCGAAGGTAGCGGCCGATCGTCGCCGAGGTGCCGCCGGTGCCCGCGCCGCAGACGATCCAGGCCGGCTCGGGCCAGGGCTCCTTCGCCATCTGCGCCAGGATCGATTCGGCGATGTTGTTGTTGCCGCGCCAGTCGGTGGCGCGTTCGGCAAGGCCGAACTGGTCGAGGAAGCACGCGTCCTCGGCGCCCGCGCGATCCATCGCCAGGCGGCGGCAGTCGCTCCCGGGCGGCACCAGCACGCACTCGGCGCCGAGCGAGCGCAGCAGGCGGACCTTCGCCGGCGCGGTGGCATCGGGCATCACCGCGATGAAGCGCAGGCCGAGCAGCCGTGCGAACCAGGCTTCGGAGATCGCCGTGCTGCCCGAGGACGCGTCGATCACCGCCTGGCCCTCGCGCAGCCGGCCGTTGCACAACGCGTACAGGAACAGCGAGCGCGCCAGCCGGTGCTTGAGGCTGCCGGTGGGATGGGAGGCCTCGTCCTTGAAGTAGAGCGGGATGCCCGGGAACGCCGACAGGTCGAGGCGCAGCAGGTGGGTGTCGGCGGAGCGCGCCGACTCCTGGGCCAGTGCCTGCACGGCCGCGTCGGACCAGGCCCGCGCGCTCACGACGCCAGCCCCTGCAGCAGGCCCAGCGGATGGTGCGCGCGCGCGACGAAATACATGGCTCCGAACGTCGCCAGCGCGGCGGCGTAATACAGCGCGCGGGCCCGGCGCGTGCGGGCGCGCTTGAGCGCCAGGCTCCCGAGCACGACGTAAACCACCAGCAGCGCCAGCTTCATCGACAGCCAGGGCACCACGAAGGGATTGAGCTTGAGCGCGGTGAGCAGCATCAGCGCCGCGGTCAGCAGCACGGTGTCGATGGCGTAGCTGAGGTAGCGGACGGGAGCGGCCATGGCCCACTTCACGCCGCCCAGCACCAGCGCGCCGCGCAGCGCGAACAGGCCGCCGCTGGCCAGCACCGCGGCGACGTGCACCATCTTTATCTGCAGGTAGAAGGCGATCATGGGCGTGCCTTCAGCCGGGGCGCCCATCGGCGCGCGGGGTCGAGTAGATCCACAGCGAACGCAGCACCCAGGGCAGGAATACCGCCAGCCAGCCCAGGCCCGCGGCCAGGAACCAGGGCGCGGGATTCGGCGCAAGCTCCGAGGTGACCCGCAGCACGGCCACCGCCTGCATGCCGATGAAGGCGATGGCCGGGATCCGCCCGAGCACCAGCGGCCGGCCCGAATGGCCCTGGGTCACGCGCGTGACCATGGCCACCAGCAGGCTGCCGAAGAAGCCCACCGACACCGCGTGCACCGGCGCGCGCCCGAGCGCGAATTCGCCGGTGGCGAAGAACCACAGCGACTGCGCCGCGTACAGGGCCATCGCCAGCGGCAGCCAGGCATAGCCGATGAACAGCACGCGCAGCAGCGCCGGTGCCCGGCCGCGCGGCCAGTTCCTGGCCAGCCACAGCGCGCCCAGCGCCAGCAGCGGCAGGTCCACGACCCACAGCCACGCGTGCTTGTGCGCGAGTTCCAGCGCCACGTGCCCCAGCCACAGCGGCCAGAAGGCGGCGAGCATCCACATCGGCCGCCAGGGCGAGTAGCCGGGGACGACATTGTTGGCGAAGAACGGGAACATGCGGTGCGCGACCGTGGCGTACACCGGCACCAGCAGGCCGAAGGTGCCGATCTTCAGCATCGCGAAGGCCAGCCTCGGCTCGCCCGGGGCATGCAGGTAGGCGGCGAAGCTCAGCAACCCGGCCAGGCCCATCAGCAGGCCACCGAAGCAGGACAGCGCATGCCAGCAGCCGCTGCGATCGCGCAGCAGCCAGCCCGCCAGCACCACCATCGCCGCGATCCAGCCGGCCAGCGTGTTCACCACGCCCAGGTGCAGCAGCAGCGGCGACTCCGTGCCCAGCCCGATCAGCGTCATCGCCTGGCCTGCCAGCAGGCCCAGGCCCACGGGCAGGTAGTGCCAGCGGCTGCCTTCGGCCTGGCCCATCCAGCGCGGGAAGACGGTGAGCAGGAAGCCGAAGATGAAGGCCGGCAGCACCTGGTACTGCATGACGAAGGCATGCATCCAGCCTGCCGGCACGCTGGGCTGGGGTGCGAAGCCCGCCATCCAGCCGGTCCACCAGGCCATGGCCGCGAGCACGTTGGCCGCGCCGACGAAAAACAGCAGCCGGTGCGGCGCGGCGGCGATGGGGAGCTCGAAGGCGGGGGTGGCGGCGTGGGCCATGGCGGCGCTTCCGGGGAACGTGGCGCTAGGGTCGCAAGCGCGCCGCGTGCCCGCCTTGACCCACGTCATCCCGTGTTGCCGTACTCCGGCCTCCGGTTGCACGGGCTTCCGCTTTGATGTCGGCGCGCCGCCGGGAGGGCTTGGGGGGAGGCTCGCCCGCTCAGTCGTGAGCGACGTCCTGTCCAACTCATTCGCGGCCGCTACGGGCTTCCTGCCCTCCGCTTCGACCTCCCCCCAAGCCCTCCCGACGCCGCCCGGTTCCCGCTGGCCCCGGACGTCCGGCCGGGGCACGCCATCATTGTCGAAGTGAACCTGACCCCGTTCCGGCGATGTTTCTAAGAGGGAAAAGCAACCAGCAACTCAAGCCCCGGCCCGATCGCGGGAATCTGCTCTTGATCCCCTCCTGCTGACCGCTTTTGCCTTTGACCTTCGACCACATTGCGACCAGAGGCGCCCTCAGCGCACTTCAGGTGCGCGCCCCGAGATATCGACGGGACACGCCGCGATCCGGTGCGTATCCGACCATCTACTTGTCCGCGAACCACGCGGAAACACAGCGGGAGCCACGCAC
>JAYRTA010000117.1:0-6109 GCA_041919875.1 Arenimonas sp. | reverse complement strand
GAAGCCGTCGGCCTGGTCAAGTTCGACTTCCTGGGTCTGCGCACGCTGACGATCATCGACTGGGCCGTGAAGGCGATCGACCGCCGCCACGCCCGCGCCGGCCTGCCGCCGCTGGACATCACCGCGCTGCCCCTGGACGACGGCCCGACCTACGCGCTGCTCTCCAAGGGCCAGACCACCGCGGTGTTCCAGTTCGAATCGCGCGGCATGAAGGACTACATCCGCAAGCTGCAGCCCTCGACCTTCGAGGACCTGATCGCGCTCGCGGCCCTGTACCGCCCCGGACCGCTGGGCGCGGGCATGGTGGACGACTTCATCGACCGCCGGCACGGCCGCGCCGAGGTCAGCTACCCGCACGAACTGCTCGAGCCGATCCTGCGGCCCACCTACGGCGTGATCGTCTACCAGGAACAGGTGATGCAGATCGCCCAGGTGCTGGCCGGCTATTCGCTGGGCGGCGCCGACCTGCTGCGGCGCGCGATGGGCAAGAAGAAGCCCGAGGAGATGGCCAAGGAGCGCGTGAAGTTCGAGGCCGGCGCCGAGGAGCGCGGCATCGATGCCGGCACCGCCACGCGCATCTTCGACCTGATGGAGAAGTTCGCGGACTACGGCTTCAACAAGTCGCACTCCGCCGCCTATGCCCTGGTGGCCTACCAGACCGCCTGGCTCAAGGCGCACTACCCGGCCGAATTCATGGCCGCGACCCTGTCCTCGGACATGGACAACACCGACAAGGTGGTGACCTTCCTGGACGAGTCGCGCGAGATCGGCCTGCAGGTCCGGCCGCCGGACGTGAATTCCTCCGGCTTCATGTTCGAGGCCCTCGACCCCGGCACCGTGCGCTACGGCCTGGGTGCGGTGAAGGGCGTGGGCCGCGGCGCCTGCGAGGCCATCGTCGAGGCGCGCGCCGCCGGGGGCGACTACCGCGACCTGCTCGATTTCTGCCAGCGGGTGGATTCGACCCGGCTCAACCGGCGCGTGATCGAAGCGCTGGTGAACGCCGGCGCGCTCGATTCGCTCGGCGCCAACCGCCCGTCCCTGCTGCTGCAGTTGCCCGAGGTGCTCAAGGCCACCGAACAGCTGGCGCGCGAACGCGCGGCCGGGCAGGTATCGCTGTTCGGCGGCTTCGATGCCGGCCCCTCGCTGCAGCTCGAGCTGCCCGAGGTGCCGGACTGGCCCCTGGAAACCAAGCTGCTGGGCGAGCGCGAAACCCTGGGGCACTACCTCAGCGGCCATCCGCTCGACCCCTGGCGCGGCGAACTGCAGTCCCTGGTCGGCACGTCGCTGGCGGACCTGGATGCCGTCTGGAGCAGCAAGAAGGACCGCCGCGGCGAGGCGGCCGTGGTGCTGGCCGGCATCGTCTCGGCGGTGCGCCGGCGCGGCGATTCGATGGCTTTCGTGCGCATCGAGGATGGCCGCGGGCAGCTCGAGGTCGCCTTCTTCCGCGATGCCTTCGCCGAATCCGGGCACCTGCTCTCGCGCGACCGGGTGCTGCTGGTGGAAGGCAACCTCGGCGAGGACCAGTACAGCGGCGGCTTCGTGCTGCGCGCGCGCCAGTGCTGGGACTTCCGCCAGCTGTGCAGCGAACACGCGCGCCGGCTCGCGCTCACCGTCGACCTGCGCGCGGCCGGCGCCTGGGAGCGGCTGCAGGCTGCGCTGGGCGCCTATCGCCCGGGCGCGACGCCGCTGCGCCTGGACCTGCTGACCCCGACCTCGCGCGGCGTCGTCGACCTCAACGGCCCCCAGGGCGTGCGCACCGACCCCGAGCTGATCAGCCAGCTGCGGGCCCTCCCCGGCGTCAGCCAGGTCAGCCTGGCCCTGCACCGGCCCTGGGCCCAGGGCGGCTGAGCCCCTTCCCCGCAGGCGCGCCCTCAGGCGCGAAGGGGACTTGCCCGGGCTTGGCGCCGGCAGGCGTGCCTACAAAGGCGGCGGCGAGGCCGGTAGAATCGCCGCCCTGAGTCTTTGCTCCAATCCCGCGGGCCCTCCCGCCCGGCGACCCGACGAGCCCCGAATGAACCCGAACTTCCTCGATTTCGAACAGCCGATCGCCGAACTGGACGCCAAGATCCAGGAGCTGCGCCGCGCCAGCACCGGCCCGGCGGTCAACATCGAAACCGAGCTGCAGGGCCTGCAGGACAAGCTCAAGGCCCGCACCGCCGAGATCTTCAAGGCGCTCACGCCCTGGCAGATCTCGCAGCTGGCCCGGCACCCGCAGCGGCCCTACACGAACGACTACATCGGCCTGATGTTCGACGAGTTCCACGAACTCGCCGGCGACCGCGCCTATGCCGACGACGCCGCCATCGTCGGCGGCCTGGCCCGCATGGACGGCCGCAGCGTGATGGTGATCGGCCAGCAGAAGGGCCGCGACACCAAGGCCAAGATCCGCCGCAACTTCGGCATGCCGCGCCCCGAGGGCTACCGCAAGGCCCTGCGCCTGATGAAGATGGCCGAGCGCTTCCGGCTGCCGCTGCTGACCTTCATCGACACGCCCGGCGCCTACCCGGGCATCGGCGCCGAGGAGCGCGGCCAGTCCGAGGCCATCGCCCGCAACCTGCTGGAAATGGCCGAGCTGAAGATCCCGGTGATCTGCACCGTGATCGGCGAAGGCGGCTCCGGCGGCGCCCTGGCCATCGGCGTGGGCGACCGCACGCTGATGCTCGAATACAGCACCTATTCGGTGATCTCGCCGGAGGGCTGCGCCTCGATCCTGTGGAAGTCGGCCGAAAAGGCCCGGGACGCCGCCGAGGCCCTGGGGCTGACGGCGCCGCGCCTGCTCGAGCACAAGCTGATCGACAAGATCGTGCCCGAACCGCTGGGCGGCGCCCACCGCGACCCGGGGGCGATGGCGGCCACCCTCAAGCGCACGATCCAGGACGAACTGGCCGCGCTCGACGGCGTCGATCTGCCGACCCTGCTCGAGCAGCGCTACCGTCGCCTGCGCAGCTACGGGGCCTACGAGGCCGCGTGAGCGCCCGCGCGCCCGGGCCGGGACCGGACGCGCTCGACCCGGTGCCCGAGGCGCCGGTCCTGGTCGCCTTCAGCGGCGGCCTCGATTCCACCGTGCTGCTGCATTGGCTGGCCGCCCGCCCGGACGTGCGCGCGCGCGGCCTGCGCGCCCTGCACGTGCACCATGGCCTGCAGGCCGGGGCCGACGACTGGGTGGCGCATTGCGAACGGGCCTGTGCGCGCCTGGACGTTCCCCTGCTGGTCCGCCGCGTGCGCGTGCATGCGAGCGGCGAGGGCCTCGAGGCCGCCGCCCGCGGCGCGCGGCGGGCGGCCTTCGCGGACGTGATGCAGCCCGGCGAGGCCATCGCCCTGGCCCACCATCGCGAGGACCAGGCCGAGACCGTCCTGCTGCGCCTGCTGCGCGGCGCCGGCGACGGCCTGGCGGCGATGCGGCCCCTGCGCGGCTTCGGGCCGGGCTGGCTGTGGCGGCCCCTGCTCGGGCGGCCGCGTGCCGAACTGCGCCACTGGGCCGAGGCGCGGGGCCTGGACTGGATCGAGGACCCGTCCAACGCCAGCCTGGCGCCGGACCGCAATTTCCTCCGCCATGCGGTGCTGCCCGGGCTGCGCGCCCGGTTCGTGCAGGCCGACGTGGCCCTGGCCCACGCTGCCGCCCGGCTGGCGGCACAGCAGGCGCTGCTGGCGGACGAGAGTGCGCGCCGCCTCGCCCAGGTGCAGGGCGTGGCGCCCCGCACGCTGGTGATCGCGGCGTGGCGGGAACAGCCCACGGCCTGGCGCCGCCCCGTGCTGCGCGCCTGGCTGTCGTCGCTGGGCCTGCCGCCCTTGCCGGCCCGGGCGCTGGCGACCCTGGAGGCCGAGGTGCTGGCGGGCCGGCCGGACGCCCTCGCCCGTTACGCCCGCGGTCCGCTGGACCTGCGGCGCTGGCGCGGGCTGCTGCATGCCGGCCCGTTCGCGCCCCCCCTGCCCGGCGACTGGCGGGCGGACTGGGACGGTCGCGTGCCCCTGGCCCTGCCGGGAGGCCGGACGCTCGCCCTGCGGGGTGCGGATGCCTTCGACGGCCCGTTGTCCGCCCACGCACGCCGCGGCGGCGAGCGCCTGCGCCTGCCCGGTCGCGCGCACCACCATCTCCTCAAGCACCTGCTCCAGGACCTCGGCCTGCCGCCCTGGGAGCGCGCCGCCCTGCCGGTGCTCGACGGCCCCGACGGCCAGCCCTGGGCCTTCGGCGACGTCCTGCTGGCCGCGCCCCTGGCCGACTGGCTGCAGGCCCGCGGCGCCCGCCTGCGCCTGCAGGATTGACCGCCCGCGCGGCGGCCGCGCACACTTCGCGCATGGCCGCCCAGTCCCCCGCCCCGCCGCCGTCCCCCGTCGCCCAGTTCGAGAGTTCGCTCGACGAGCTCGAACAGCTGGTGCAGAAAATGGAAAAAGGCGAGATGTCGCTCGACGACTCGCTGGCCGCCTACGAACGCGGCGTCGGCCTGTACCGCCAATGCCAGCAGGCGCTGGAGCAGGCCGAGCTGCGGGTGAAGCTGCTCAGCGACCCGACCGATCCCGCCGGCGCCCAGCCCTTCCAGACCGATGCCGGTTGAGCCGCGCCTGGCGCGCTGGCTGGCACGCACCGACGCCCACCTCGACCGCCTGCTGAGCGTCGACGCCGCCGCGGGGGACCCGGCGCTGCCCGCGGCGATGCGCTACGCCGTGCTGGGCGGCGGCAAGCGCCTGCGGCCGCTGCTGGTGCACGCCGCCGGCGCCGCCACCGGGGCCGACGACGCCCTGCTCGATGCCCCGGCCGCCGCCGTCGAACTGGTGCACGCGTTCTCCCTGGTGCACGACGACCTGCCGGCGATGGACGACGATGCCCTGCGCCGTGGCCGCGCCACCGTGCACGTGGCCTTCGACGAAGCCACCGCCATCCTGGCCGGCGATGCCCTGCAGGCCCTGGCCTTCGAAGTGCTGGCCAGCGCGTCGGCGCCGGCGGCGCTGCGCGCGGAGTGGGTGGCCACGCTGGCGCGTGCCACCGGCGTGGCCGGCATGTGCGGCGGCCAGGCCCTGGACATGGCCGCCACCGGCCAGCGCGTGCCGCGCGAGGCGCTGGCGCGGCTGCATGCGCTCAAGACCGGCGCCCTGATCCGCGCCTGCGTGCGCATGGGCGCCCTGGCTGGCACCGGCGACGAGGCGCGGCTGCAGGCGCTGGACGATTTCGCTTCCGCCCTGGGCCTGGCCTTCCAGATCCGCGACGACCTGCTCGACGTCGAGGCCAGCAGCGAGCAGCTGGGCAAGACCGCCGGCAAGGATGCCGTGCAGGACAAGTCCACCTACGTCTCCCTGCTTGGCCTCGACGGTGCACGTACCGCCCTGGCCGACGCGGGCGCACGCATGGATGCCGCCCTCGCGCGCGTGCCCGGCGACCGCGCCGCGCTGGCCGCCCTGGGCCGTATGGCGATCGAGCGCCAGGCCTGAGCCGGCGCGCACGGCGCCCCGGACCCGGCATTCACGACGACGGAAACGACGCAGGCGGCCCGGAGGCCGCCTGCCAGGGCCGGTGCATGCACCGGCGGGATCGGGGCGGCACGCGCCCCGGCGCCCTCAGGAGATCAGGCGGATCGCCACCGGGTAGCGGTAGTTCTCGCCGTTGTTGGCCTTGATGCCGGCCAGGATGCAGAAAACGATGTTGCCGATCAGGATGATCGGGTAGAGCAGGAAGCCGATCAGCAGGAAGCTCAGCACCACGGCGACGATCCAGGACAGGATCACGGTGATCTGGAAGTTCAGCGCTTCCTTGGCCTGGCCGGTGATGAAGCCCTTCTCCGGCTTGTCCTTGTTGATGAGCCAGATGATCAGCGGCACGATGAAACCGGCCACGATGCCGGACAGGTGGGTGATCAGGGCGAGGGTCTTCTCGTCCTGCGGGACACCGGAATGCTGCACGTCGTTCATTACTTTCCCCTGCGTCAGGGCGGCGCACCGCGCGCCGCGAGCCGGCCCACTTTCCGGCCTAGTGAAGGGCCTGTCAAGGCAGCGCCGTCAGCCCCCGCCGGCCACCGTCATGCGCCCCACCAGCACCGATCCGATGCCGACGTGCGAGCGCCGGTCGCGGTCGGCGCCGACCGCTTCGATGGCCTGGAAGATCTCGGGCAGCCGCCCG
>JAYRTA010000116.1:0-6113 GCA_041919875.1 Arenimonas sp. | reverse complement strand
GCCATGGTGTAGGCCACCACGGCATCGGCGCCCTTGCCGGTCTCCACCGACAGGTACAGCACCGAATTGTCGGCCGAGAATCCGATGGGGTTCTCGATCCGGCCGGTCTTTTCCTGGTCGTTGATCTGGATCCACTCGCCCTTCTCGCTGGCGCGCACGAAGGTTTCGCTGTAGTTGGTGGCGTCGGCACCGGTGGCGGCGCGCACGACACCGGCATTGTCCACGGCGAAGCCCGCGCGGCGCACGGGAACCCGCGCCACCACGACGCCGCGGCCGGTGAGCACGTCGATGCGTTCGACGCGGGTCATCGGTTCGCGCTGGGTCCAGGGCGAGATGGACACCAGGGCATGGCTGTCGCTGTCGCGCAGCGGGTCGATCAGGCTGGCGAAGGCGTCCTCGGGCTCGCGCGCCTTGAGGCGGCTGGCCGACGCGGCCTGCTCGGCGTTCCCGATCAGGGTCTCCGGGCGGCCGCCGTCGAAATCGACGCCGTGCAGCTTGCCGTCCAGCAGGGGGGTATCGAGCGCGCCGCGCGAATCGGCGACGTTGAACACCAGTCGCTCGGGCGAGACCCAGCTGAAGTCCACCACGTGGCGGTCCCGCCCCATGCCGACCGCGCCGACGCGGGCATTGTCCTTGCGGCGCAGCACCATCAGGCCGGTGCCCTGGGCCAGCGGGACCGTCGCGGCCAGGTACTCGCCGGTGGGGGATATCTCGATCCGCTCGAACAGCGGCTTGCGGATGTAGGCATCCACGTCCACCTCGGCGGCGGACGCGGCGGACAGGGGCAGCAGGCAGAGCAGCAGGCAGAGCGGACGGTGCATCGGTCGGGACCCTTGGGACGGGACCGGGAGTGTGCCACGGGCCGGGCTGTGAGAATTGAACAGGCTGCCCGGTTCGGACCGCGGAGGGTCAGTCGCTGGCCGCGCCCCGCAGCAGCTCGTTCACGGAGGTCTTGGCCCGGGTCCTGGCGTCCACCTGCTTGACGATCACGGCGCAGTAAAGCGAGTACCGGCCGTCGGCCGAGGGCAGCGAGCCGGAGACCACCACGCTGCCGGCCGGCACGCGGCCGTGCGTGACCTCGCCGGTCATGCGGTTGTAGATGCGGGTGGACTGGCCGATGAACACGCCCATGCCGATCACGCTGCCCTTCTCCACCACCACGCCCTCGACCACTTCCGAGCGGGCGCCGATGAAGCAGTCGTCCTCGATGATGGTCGGGCTGGCCTGCAGCGGCTCGAGCACGCCGCCGATGCCGGCGCCGCCGCTGATGTGGCAGTTCTTGCCCACCTGCGCGCAGCTGCCGACGGTGGCCCAGGTGTCGACCATGGTGCCGGCCCCGACGTAGGCACCGATGTTGACGAAACTGGGCATCAGCACCACGTCCTTGCCGATGTGCGCGCCGGCGCGCACCACGGCGCCGGGGACCACGCGCGCGCCGAGCTTCTGGAAATCGCCCTCGTCGTAGCCCTCGAAGCGCAGCGGCACCTTGTCCCAGTACGGGGCCGGCTCGGCCTCCACCAGGCGCATGTCGTTGACGCGGAAATAGAGCAGCACGGCCTTCTTCAGCCAGGCGTTGACCTCCCAGCCGCCGCGCGCGGGCACGGCCACCCGGCCCTTGCCGGATTCGAGCAGGGCGATGGCCTCTTCCACGGCCGGGCGGGTGGAGCCGTCGATCTCGGCGGCGGTCAGCGTGGCGCGCCGCTCGAAGGCGTCCTCGATGATGGCCTGCAGTTGTTCAGTGCTGGGCTTCTTTCTTGCCATGGTCCGTTTCTCCGTCCACGCAGGCCACGATGGCCTGGCGCAGGGTGTCCAAAGTTTGCTCGCCGGCGAGCGCGCGGTCGTTCTCGTCGGTGAGCAGGAAAAAGTCCTCGACCCGCTCGCCGAAGGTGGCGATGCGGGCGTCGTGCACGCGCAGGCGGTGCTGGCGCAGCACCTGGGCGACGCCGGCGAGCAGACCAGGCTCATGCGCGTGCGGCCGCCGTCGGCCAGGGTGTCGAAGTCCACCCGCGCGGGCACCCGGAAATGGCGCAGCTGGCGCGGGGCCGCGCGGCGCGTGGGGCGGACCCGGGCGGGGTCGCGCAGGGCCGCGCGCAGGGCCGTCTCGACCTCCGCCGCCTCGGGCGCGTGCCCCAGCGGCGCCATCAGCTGGAAGGTGTCGAGCGCGTAGCCGTCGCTGGAATTGAGCACGCGCGCCTCGAGCACGTTCAGGCCCAGGCGATCGAAGGTGGCGACGATGGCGGCGAACAGGCCATCGCGGTCGGGGGTGCGCACGAACACTTCCAGGCCCGCGCCGGCCGCATGCGGGCGCGCCAGCACCAGGGTCTGCTCGCCGGCCGCGCCGGCGATGCCGCGGGTCTGCCAGGCGATCTGCTCGGGCCGGTAGCGCAGGAAGCCCACGTCCGGGTAGGCGGCCCAGATGCGCTCGACCTCTTCCTGCCGCAGGCCGTCGCCGAGCAGGCGCTCGAGCGCCGCGCCGCGGGTCTCGGCCATGATCTCGTTGGCGTGCACCGGGTGCTCCAGGCCGCGGCGCAGGGCGAAGCGGGTGGCGGCGTAGAGGTCGGCCAGCAGGCGGTCCTTCCAGGCATTCCAGAGCTTGGGGCTGGTGCCGGCGATGTCGGCGCAGGTGAGCAGGTAGAGATAGTCGAGGTGTTCCCGGTCGGCGACGATGCCGGCGAAGCGGGCCACGACCTCCGGGTCGGAAATGTCCTGGCGCTGCGCGGTGACCGACATCAGCAGGTGCTTTTCCACCAGCCACGCGACCAGGTCGCCGTCGGCCTGGGGCAGCGCGTGCGCCTGCGCGAACTCGCGCGCGTCCACTGCGCCCAGCTCGCTGTGGTCGCCGCCGCGACCCTTGGCGATGTCGTGAAAAAGGCCGGCCAGCAGCAGCAGGTGCGGCTTGCGCAGGCGCGGCAGCACCTCGTGGGCGATGGCGAAGCGCGGGTCGGGCCCGCGCGCGAAACCGTCCATGTGCGCCAGCACCGTCAGCGTGTGCTGGTCGACGGTGTAGACATGGAACAGGTCGTACTGCATGCGCCCGGCCACCTTGCCGAAGGCCGGCAGGTAGCGCGCCAGCACGCCCAGGCGGGCCAGGCGAGTGAGCGTGGCCACCGCGCGCGGCGAGGCCAGCAGGTCGAGGAAGGCCTGGCGGACCGCCGGCGGCTGCTCGGTGCAGGGCCGGATCGCATCGAGCGATTCGGCCAGCACGCGTGCGGTTTCCGAGTGCAGGCCGCGCGCGAGCGGCGCCGCGTCCCAGGTCGCGAACAGGTCCAGGATCGCCTGCATGTCGCCGCGCAGGGCGGCGGGGCGCCGGTGCGCCAGGTAGCCGTGGCGCAGTTCGTAGCATTCGCCCACCGGCTCGGGCGGCTCGTCGCCGGCCAGCTGCTCTTCGAAGCGCTGGAGCAGGCGATCGTTGATGCGCATCACGGTGGCGGCGCTGCGGAAGAAGCCCTGCATCATCTGTTCGACCGCGAGGTTGTCGCGGTGCTCGTCGCGCAGGCCCAGCATCTGCGCCAGGGTCTTCTGGTGGTCGAAGCCCAGGCGCTCCTCGCGCCGGCCGGCCAGCAGGTGCAGGCCGAAGCGCAGGTGCGCCAGGGTGCGCCACTCGCGCTCGAGGCTGGCGCATTCGTCTTCGCCCAGCAGGCCCAGCGGCACCAGGGCGCGCAGGCCGGGCACGCCGTAGAGGCGGATGCCCATCCAGGTCACCGTCTGCAGGTCACGCAGGCCACCCGGGCCTTCCTTGAGGTTGGGCTCGAGGTTGTGGGCGGTGTCGTGGAAGCGCGCGTGGCGCAGCCGCTGCTCCTCGCGCTTGGCGCGGAAGTACTCCGCCGGCGGCCACAGCCGGTCGGGCGAGAGCGCCATGGCCAGGGCCGGGCGGGCCCCGGGGTCGCCGGCCAGCACCCGGCATTCCATCAGCGCGGTGAGCGTGGCGATGTCCTCGCGGGCGGCGTCCACGCATTCGGGCAGCGAACGCACGGCGTGGCTGGTGGCCAGGCCGGCGTCCCACAATAGGGAGAAGAAACGGCCGATGGCGGTTTCGTGCGCACGCTGCACCGCCGGCTCGGCCAGCACCAGCAGGTCGATGTCGGACTGCGGGTAGAGCTCGGCCCGGCCGTAGCCGCCGGTGGCCAGCAGCTGCAGCGGTGCCTCGGCCGGCAGGCAGTGGCCCCAGGCGGACAGCACCACCGCATCGGCATCGGCGCAGCAACCGGCGACCAGGCGGTCGATCGCTTCGCCGGCCTGGAATCGTTCGCGCAGCTCGGCGCGGCGGGCCGCCAGGCCGGCGCGGGCGGCTTCGCGCCAGGCGGCGTCATCGGCGGCGGTGGCCAGGGCCTCGGCCAGGCCGGGCGCGGGGGCGGCGCTCACCGGCCGGCCCCGGTCACAGGTCGTTGTCGTCGCCGGGCAGGCGGGTGAGGATCTCGACGCCGTCGGCGGTGACCGCCACGGTGTGCTCCCACTGGGCCGACAGCGACTTGTCGCGGGTCACCACGGTCCAGCCGTCGGCCAGCAGCTTCGAATGGCGCGAGCCTTCGTTGATCATCGGCTCGATGGTGAAGGTCATGCCCTCGCGCAGGACCAGGCCGGTACCCGGCTGGCCGTAGTGCAGGACCTGCGGGTCCTCGTGGTAGATGCGGCCGATGCCGTGGCCGCAGTACTCGCGCACGACACTGAAGCGCAGGCCTTCGGCGTAGGCCTGGATGGCGTGGCCGATGTCGCCCAGGGTGGCGCCGGGGCGGACGCTGCGGATGCCGCGGAACATGGCCTCGCGGGTCGCCTCGACCAGGCGCCGGGCCTTCACCGAGGGTTCGCCGGCGAAATACATGCGGCTGGTGTCGCCGTGCCAGCCGTCCTTGATCACGGTGACGTCGATGTTGACGATGTCGCCGTCCTTGAGGACCTTGGCCTCGGACGGGATGCCGTGGCAGATGACGTTGTTGACCGAGGTGCAGATCGTCGCCGGGAAGCCCTTGTAGCCGACGTTGGCCGGGATGGCGCCCTGCACGTGGACGATGTGGTCGTGGCAGATGCGGTCGAGCTCGGCCGTGCTCACGCCCGGGCGCACGTGCGGGGCCACCACCTGCAGCACTTCGGCGGCCAGGCGGCCGGCCACGCGCATGCCTTCGAGGTCCTGCGGGGTCTTGAGGTCGATCTTCATGGCCCGGATTATCCAATACTTGCGGGCACTTGGGCCAGCCGGCTATACTCCCGCGGCTCGAAAACCGGCCTTGCCGGCTTCGGACCGCCCACGCCGGGCGTCACCGGCGAATACACACGCCAGGCCTTCCCCCGCCCCGGGGTGCCCGCGGACCTCGGTCCACGGGTTCGAGGCGGCCGCCTGGCGGAGGCCCAACCCCGGAGCTCCGAAGCCGCCAGCGCGCGGCCGGCTCCCCGTCGTCAAAGGAAATGCCCGATGTCCCAGGTCACCATGCGCCAGATGCTGGAAGCCGGCGTCCATTTCGGCCACCAGACCCGCTACTGGAACCCCAAGATGGGCCCGTTCATCTTCGGCGCCCGCGGCAAGATCCACATCATCAACCTGGAAAAGACCCTGCCGCTGTTCCAGGACGCGATGAACTTCATCTCGGCCATCGCCCAGAAGCGCGGCACCGTGCTGTTCGTCGGCACCAAGCGCTCGGCCCGCGAAGCCATCAAGGAAGAGGCCGACCGCTGCGGCATGCCCTACATGAGCATGCGCTGGCTGGGCGGCACCCTGACCAACTTCGCCACCGTGAAGAAGTCGGTCGCGCGCCTGAAGGAACTCGAGGCCGCCGAGACCGACGGCACCTTCGAGAAGCTGGTCAAGCACGAAGTGCTGGGCCTGCGCCGCGAGCGTGACAAGCTGCTGGCCTCGCTGGGCGGCATCAAGGACATGAACCGCCTGCCGGACGCCCTGTTCGTGATCGACATCGGCCACGAGAACATCGCCGTGCAGGAAGCCAAGAAGCTCGGCATCCCGGTGATCGCCGTGGTCGACACCAACTACGACCCGAACCTGGTGGACTACGCCATCCCGGGCAACGACGACGCCATCCGCGCCGTGCAGCTGTACGTGCGCGCCGCCGCCGACGCCGTGCTCGAGGGCAAGGCCGCCTCGCCGCAGGCCCACGTGGCCGCCG
>JAYRTA010000115.1:0-6144 GCA_041919875.1 Arenimonas sp. | reverse complement strand
CCGCGGCCACGATCATCAGGCCCGTGCCCAGGATGGCGTAGACGGTCTGGCGCTGGCCGGCGCGCGAGATGCGCGCCAGTTCCTCGAGGTCGGCGCTGCGCATGTGGATGCTGTGCTCGCCGCGCACCTGCTGGCGCAGGAACTCGTGCACGAGGCGCGGCATGTCCGGCGCGTGCGTGATCAGTTCGGGCAGGCGCTTGCGGAACTCGGCGCCGAGGGTGGCCGGGCTGTAGCGCTCGCGCAGGATCTTCTCCAGCACCGGGCGCGCCTCGGCCCAGATGTCCAGCTTCGGGTCGAGCAGGCGGCCGACGCCCTCGATGTTGAGCAGGGTCTTCTGCAGCAGGATCAGCTGCGGCTGCAGGGTGAGTTCGTAGCGCTGGGCGGTCTTGAACAGCTTCACCAGCACCTCGCCCAGCGAGATCTCGCTCAGCGGGCGGGTGAAATAGGGTTCGCACACGGCGCGGGTGGCGGCCTCGAGTTCGTCCACGCGCAGGTGCGCGGGCATCCAGCCGGCCTCGATGTGCAGTTCGGCGATGCGGCGGTAGTCGCGCTGGAAGATCGCCATGAAGTTTTCGGCCAGGTAGTACTGGTCGCGCCGGCCGAGCTGGCCGACGATGCCGAAATCGATGGCGACGAAGCGCGGATTGGCCTTGCGGGCCGGGTCGGCGTCCACCCAGATGTTGCCGGCGTGGGCGTCGGCGTGGAAGAAGTTGTCGCGGAACACCTGCGTGTAGAACACCCGCACGCCCTTGGCCGCCAGGGCGCGGCGGTCGATGCCGGCGGCGTCGAGCGCGGCGACGTCGTCGCTGGGGATGCCGCGCACGCGTTCCATCGTCAGCACCGATTCGGTGCTGTAGTCCCAGAACACCTCCGGCACGTACAGGTCGTCGCTGCCCAGCCAGGTGCGGCGCATCAGGCTGGCGTTGGCGCCTTCGCGCTGAAGGTCGAGTTCGGCGAACAGGGTGGCCTCGATCTCGGCGACCACTTCCAGCGGGCGGATCTTGTCGGCGCGCGGGTGGTGGCGGTCGGCCAGCGCGGCCAGGGTGCGCAGCAGGGCGATGTCGTCGGTGATGCGGGCGCGGATGCCGGGACGCAGCACCTTCACCACCACCTCGCGGCCGTCGTGCAGGCGCGCGGCGTGGACCTGGGCGATCGAGGCCGAGGCCAGCGGCTCGGGCGAGAACGCGGCGAACAGCGCGGCCACCGGCTGGCCCAGCGCGTCCTCGATGCGGGCCTGGGCCTGTTCGCCCGGGAAGGGCGCGACGCGGTCCTGCAGCAGCGTGAGCTCGTCGGCGACGTCGGGCGGCAGCAGGTCGCGGCGGGTGGACAGCACCTGGCCGAACTTCACGAAGATCGGGCCGAGTTCCTGCAGGGCCAGGCGCAGGCGCTCGCCGCGCGGGCGATCGGCGGCGGAGCGCGGGCCGGTGAAGGGCCGCAGCAGCCACAGCCAGCCGCCGACGGCGGTGTCGCGGAGCAGGGCGTCGAGCCGGTGCTTGAGCAGCACCCGCACGATGCCCAGGGCACGCAGGCCGCCGCGCAGGCTGCTCATGCGCGGCCCGCCGGGTCGAGCCGGGCGACCCGCGCCGCCAGGCGTTCGACGCGGTCGCGCACGGCGTCCACGTCGTCGAGGAAGGCGCCGAGTTCGGCCTTGCCGACCAGGTCGCGCGATTCCTCGGTGAGGAAGTCGACCGTGTCGCGCGTAAAGCCGCGGGCGAAACCGGCGCCGGCCTTCAGGCCCTCGCGCAGCACGCGCGCGACCTGCACGCCGGCAACGGGACCGAGCAGGTCGGTGAAGGGCTTTTCCCAGTCGGGGTCGAAGCGGCCGGCCAGCTGCTGCAGGGTGCGGGCGAGGTCGGCATCGCCATTGATGCGCACCTTGCCCACCGGCGGCGCACCGGGCGTGCGCAGGAAGGGAAGCTGCGAGAGCACGCCCGAGAGCGTGGCGCGGATGCCCAGGTCGGGCTCGTCGGTCGGCGGGCCCACCACCAGGCGGCCGGCGTCCACGCGCAGGTCCAGGGCCACCGGCGGCGCCTCCAGGGCCAGGCCGATGCGGCGGCCGTCGAGGCGGGCCAGGGCCGAGGCGGTGTCGGGGTCGAGCGCCACGAGGCGGTTGAGTGCCTCGCCCAGCGCGCGGCCGGCCAGGGGCTTGAGGGCGTCGACCGGGGAAGCGGCAGGGTCCGTCTTGCCGGCATTCTAGCCGGGGCGCCGCGCCAGGCGGCGCCCCGGGCCAGGGACGGGCCGGTCAGGTGGCCCGCTTGAGGAAGGACACGATGGCCAGCACCAGGAAGACGACGAACAGGATCTTGGCGATCCAGGCCGCGGTGCCGGCGATGCCACCGAAGCCGAGCACGGCGGCGATGATGGCGACGATCAGGAAAACCAGCGCGTAGTGGAGCATGTCGCTCTCCTTCTTGTAATCGGTGGCCCCGAAGGGCGCGCCGATCCTGGCCGAGCGTTCCTGAATGCCCTCCTAAACCGCGCCGCCGCGGGATTGCCACCATTCAGCGAGGTGGAGAAGGCCTTCATCCGTCTTTACGCGCGGCACGTAGCCGAAATCGCGGGCCGCGGCGGAAATGTCGTACCAGTGCGGGGTGGAGAGCTGTTCGGCGAGGAAGCGCGTCATCGGCGGCTCGCCGCGCAGGCGCAGCAGGCGCCAGGCCGCTTCCAGCACCGCGCCCGCCGCGTAGGCCACGCCGTAGGGCACGCTGCCCGACACCGGCGGCACGCCGGCGGCGACCAGCATGTCGTTGACGATGCGGCGCACCTCGCGCGGTTCGCCATTGGAGATGAAGTAGGCCTTGCCGGCGCAGGCGGCGCCGGGCGCCAGGGCGCGGAATGCGTCCAGGTGCGCCTGGGCGGCGTTGTCGATGTAGGTGGTGTCCATGCGGTTGTGGCCGCCGCCGACGAAACGCAGCCGGCCGGCGCGGGCCCGTTCGACCAGGCGCGGCAGCAGCTGGGTGTCGCCCGGGCCCCAGATCAGCCGCGGCCGCAGCGCGACCGTGGCGAGGTCGGGGCCGTTGGCCGCCAGCACGTCCTTTTCGGCGACCAGCTTGGTGGCCGGGTAGGGCGCCTTGAAGCGCGAGCCGTAGGGCGTGCCGGATTCGTTGCCGCCTTCGACCGGCGTGCGCCCGCTGTGGGTGACGCTGGGCGTGGAGGTGTAGACGAGCCGGCCGATGCCGTGCGCGCGCATCGCCGCGAGCACGTTGCGGGTGCCGGTGACGTTGGCGGCGACGTAGCTGGCCTCGCTGCCCCAGGCGCCGGCCTTGGCGGCGTTGTGGAACACGGCCTCCTGGCCGGCGAAGGCGGCGCGCACGGCATCGGCATCGGCGAGGTCGCCGTGCACCTGGCGCACGCCCATCGCTTCGAGCGCCGGCGAGCGGCTGCGCTGGAAACTGAGCACCTCATGCCCCTGCGCCAGCAGGCCCGCGCACAAGGCCTGCCCCAGGAACCCCGCCCCGCCCGTCACCACCACCCGCATGCCAACCCCCGACGAAAACCCTCAAAAACACGCCCGCCCGATCTTACCTTTCGCACCGCACCCGAACCGAAAAATGGGGTCAGACCGTATTAACGTTTGCAACGCGCGCTTGAAGCGTTAATACGGTCTGACCCCATTTTTTGGGTCCTGGAGGTGGTGGGTGGCCCAGGCGGCGAGGGACTCGCGGCCGATCTTGGCGTTGTGGCGGATGTCCACCGGAAAGCCGGTGTGGAGCAGGAATCGGGCGATGCGCTGCGCATCGGGGTAGCGGCGCAGCTCGTCGAGCACGGCCGGGCCGTCCGTGGCCGGCACGCCCTGCGCCAGTTCGACGCACAGCACCGGCTGCTGCGCGCCCGGCTCG
Organism: Arenimonas sp.; assembly: GCA_041919875.1. Classification (GTDB taxonomy): domain Bacteria; phylum Pseudomonadota; class Gammaproteobacteria; order Xanthomonadales; family Xanthomonadaceae; genus Arenimonas. Next base: position 2,305 of record JAYRTA010000115.1, on the reverse strand, counting down.
CCCACGCCCACCAGCGCCGTGCGACGCACCTTGGGATGGGTGTTGAACACCGGCTCGACCTGCTCGGTGTACAGGTCGCCCTGCGCCGTGCGCACGCGCTGCGATTTCCTGCCGCAGAACCACAGCCGGCCCTGCTCGTCGAAACGGCCCAGGTCGCCCATGCGGTGCACGATGCGCTCGCCGCCGCCGGGCAGCACTTCGCGGATCTTGCCGGCGGCGGTCGCCTCGGGGCGGTTGAAGTATTCGTCGGTGGCGGTGGGGCCGGCCACGGTGATTTCGCCGACCGCCCCCGGGACCAGCTCGACCACCCGGGACCAGTCGCCGATCGGCGCATCGGTCACCGCGATGATGCGCACCTCGTTCGGCGGCACCGGCTGGCCCACGCAGGTGCCGGCGCCCTGCTCGGTGGCCGCGCGCGTGGCCTCGAGCTCGCGGCCTTCGATGATCGCCACCGGCAGGCACTCGGTGGCGCCGTACGGCGTCCAGAACTGCGCCTGCGGCGGCAGCAGCTGGCGCATGCGCGCCACCACCCCGGCCGGCACCGGTGCCCCGGCGCTGGTGACCCGGCGCAGCGTCGGCAGCGGCTGGCCGTACTCGGCCAGCACGCGCATCAGGGCCGGCGAGCCGAACAGCTGGTCCACGCCGAAGCGCGCGATGGCGTCATGCAGCTTGCGCGGATCGGCCTGCGCGGGGCGCGTGGGATCCATGTCGGGGATGACCGAGCCCACGCCCAGCGCCGGATCGAACAGTGCGAAAGGCGGGAAGGTGGGCAGGTCCACGCCGCCGGGGGCGATGCCGAAGGCCTCGCGCAGCATGTCCACCTGGGCCACGAAATGCCGGTGCCGGTACACCACGCCCTTGGGCACGCCGGTGGAGCCGGAGGTGAAGAGGATCGCGGCGACATCGTCGGGCTGCGTATCCGCAAGCTGTGGCCCCGCGCCGGCGCCGGCGCGCTCGACCGCCGCCAGCGTGTGCCCGCCCCAGAACCAGCGCCGCCCGGCCGTCACCGCGATGCGTGCGGCACGCGCCCACCCCAGCAGGCGCCGCGCGAACATCGCCAGCGGGATGCCGATGAAGGCCTCGGGCGCCGCCTCGTCCAGGCATTGCCGGAGCGCGCGCTTGTCGATGCCCGGGTCCACCAGCACCGGCACCGCGCCGGCCTTGAACAGGGCGAACATCAGCAGGAAGAACTCGGGCGAGGGCCGCACCATCACCACGGTGCGCGTGCCGCGCGCGATGCCGATGCGGGCCAGGCCGGCCGCGATCGCATCCGAACGCGCGTCGAGTTCGCGATAGCTCAGCGTGACGTCATAGCGGGCGAACCCGCCGGCGCCCCGGCCCCCGGGGCAGCGCATCGCGACCCGGTCGGGGGCCTCGGCGGCCAGTCGCGGCAGCGCCGCCGCGATGTTGCAGGCCGGCGACGAAGGCCCCGGCATCAGACCGGATGACGGTCGAGGAAGTCGCGGATGCGCGGCACCAGGACCTCATGCTTGTCTTCGAGCACGTAGTGCCCGGCATCCTCGAACACCATGGCCTCGGCGCGCGGCAGCGCCTGCCGGAAGCCTTCGAGGAAATGGTGGTCGAACACGAAATCGCGCAGGCCCCAGCCCAGGAAGGCGGGGCGGTCGGCGAACTCCGGCAGGCGGCGCGCCGCCTCGTCCACCAGGTCCCAGGCGCGGTCGCCGGCCCCGAGCGGGATGTCCTGCACGAAGCGCAGGGTGGCGATGCGGTTCTTCCACCCGTCGTAGGGCGCCAGGTAGCCGGCGCGCACGTCGGCGGGCATCGGGCGCACCACGCCCTGCGAAGCGGCACCGGCGGCGAAGGCATTGAAGCCGCGGATGGCAAGCGCGCCGAGGTTGTAGTCACGGCCCATCTTCAGTTGCCAGGGCAGCGGCTTGGCCGGCGGCAGCGGGAAGGCGGCGGTGTTGGTAATCACCAGGCGCTTGATGCGCGCGGCGTGCTTGAGCGCCCAGCCGAAGCCGATCATGCCGCCCCAGTCGTGCACCGCCAGGGTGAGGTTGTCGCCCAGCTGCAGGTGGTCGACCAGTCGCGCCAGGTCCTCGACGCGGCTGCGCAGCGTGTAGCGGTACTTCGAATCGTCCGGCTTGTCCGACAGGCCCATGCCGATGTGGTCGGGCACGATGCAGCGGTAGCCATCGCGCAGGCCCAGCACCAGGTGGCGCCAGTAGTAGGACCACGAGGGGTTGCCGTGCAGCATCAGCACCGGCGCGCCCTGGCCCTCGTCGAGGTAGCTCTGGGCCAGGCCGTTGGGGTGCGTGAAGGACTTCGGCGTGAACGGGTAGTC